>VFMC01000418.1 GCA_006515795.1 Acidimicrobiaceae bacterium
CTGATCGTGTGCGGGGCGTCGTCGTTGGCATGCGCCTGCTCCACCAGTACGGCGTCCGCGAGGGTTGCCTGTTCGGTCACTGGTGCGCTCCGCGCAGGGCGTGCGACACTTGGCCCGACAGCTCGGCGAACTCGGCTTCGAAGCGCAGCTCGGGTGGGCGGGGGTAGGCGAACGGCACCGCGAAGTCGGCGACGATGCGTCCCGGGCGGGCCGACATGACCAGCACGCGGGTCGACAGGAACACCGCCTCGTAGATCGAGTGGGTGATGAACAGCGAGGCGAAACCCTTGCGTTGGAACAGGCTGAGCAGCTCGTCGTTGAGCTTCTCGCGGGTGATCTCGTCGAGGGCGCCGAACGGCTCGTCGAACAGGAACACCTTGGGGTCCATCACCAGCGACCGGGCCAGCGAGCAGCGCATCTTCATGCCGCCCGAGAGTTGCTTGGGGTACTTCTTCTCGAATCCGTCGAGGCCGACCAGGGCGATGTTCTCGGCTACCCGGCGGGCGCGCTCGGCCTTGTCGACGCCCTCCAGCTCGGCGAGCAACTCGACGTTGCGGTCGACGTTGCGCCACTGCAGGAGGGTGGCGTCCTGGAACACGTACCCGACGCTCCGCCGGTCGACGTCGACGGTGCCGCCCGTGGCCTTGGTGAGCCCGGAGGCGATCTTGAGCAACGTCGACTTGCCACATCCCGATGGACCCACAACGGTGACGAACTCGCCGGGGCGGATCGAGAAGGTGGTCGGGTCGAGGGCGTGGGTGCCGTCGGGGAACGTCATCTCGATGTCGTTGAAACCGAGGGCAGGCATCGATGACGGACTGAGCGAACCTGGGGAGGCCGGACCTGGGGAAGATGAGCCGACGTCAGCGATGTCGACCATGGCGGATCACCTCGTGATGGGAGAGCGTGGAAGTGGTCCTGGCGGTCCGTTGACCAGCCAGGGGGTGGAACAAGGAACAGTACATCAATGCATCACCATGCCACCGGAGACGTTCATTGCCTGGCCGGTGCAGTACGACGCCTCGGCCGAGGCGAGGAACAGCGCCATGTTGGCCACGTCGGCCGGCTGGGCGAGGCGGTTGAGCGGCGACTTGGCCGACCACGCGGCCACCATCTCGGAGGTGCGGGTGGCCGCGCCCATCTCGGTGAGCACGTATCCGGGGCAGATGCAGTTCACGGTGATTCCGTGCACGCCGAGCTCGATCGCGCTCACCCGGGTGAGGCCGATGACGGCGGCCTTCGACGCCGCGTAGTGGGCCTGGTTCGGCGACCCGACCTTTCCACCCATGCTGGCCATGTTGACCACGGTGCCTCCGTGGCCGGCGGCGATCATCGCCCGGGCACCGACCTGTGTGGTGAGCAGCATCGAGCGCACGTTGACGTCGAAGGTGAGGTCCCAGTCCTCGACGGTGATGTCGAGCAGTGGGGCGAAGCGCAAGATGCCGGCGTTGTTGACGAGCACGTCGACGCCACCGAGCTGGTCGATCGCCGACCGGGTGGCGGCGATCGCGGCAGCCGGGTCGGAGAGGTCGCCGTGCACTGCGAGCGCGCCGATCGAGTGGGCGGCCGCGGACGTGTCGGGGAGCACGTCGATGATCGCGACCTGTGCGCCTTCGGCAACGAAGCGGCGGGCGATCTCGGCCCCGATGCCGCGGCCGCCTCCGGTGACCACGGCACGCCGTCCATCGAGCCGGCCCGGTGGGCCGCTCGGCGTGAGGCGCTCGGCTGCTTCCGTGGCGATCATCGGCGGCATGTTACAACGCCGACCGTGGCGGAGGCGGTGGGCGCTACGTGAACAGCGCGTTTCGGCTGTCGTGCACGACTCGCCCGCCCGCCACCACGACACGCGGTCGAGGTGCCGACGCGATCGCCCCGCGGACCGTGCGCGCCGGCACGGCGACGAGATCGGCGCGGGCCCCCACGCTGGTGCCCGCGGCGGCGAGTCCGAGGGCGAGGCGCGACCGG
>VFMC01000032.1 GCA_006515795.1 Acidimicrobiaceae bacterium
GCGATCGAGCACACCTTCATCCGTGAGCGCGCCGTGCTCGACGACGGCTCCGGTCAGGAGATCTCCGGGGCCGGCGGGCAGAGCACGAGCCGCACCGCGGCGAGCACCGTCGACGATGCCGTTCTCTTCCTCGCCAGGCTGAGCGGTGGCGGCCTGGCCAGCTTCGAAGCCAGCCGGCTGGCGACGGGATATCACAACGCCAATCGCATCGAGATCCACGGTGAACGAGGTGCGTTGAGGTTCGACCTGGAACGTTTGAACGAGCTCGGCCTCTACAGCCTCGACGGCGACGGCGCCACCCAGGGGTGGACCACCATCGATGTCACTCGCAGCGCAGATCACCACCCGTACCTCGAAGCGTGGTGGCCGGCCAGCCACGGTCTCGGGTACGAGCACAGCTTCACCAACCAGGCCAGCGACGTCGTCGCGGTCATCGCCGGGCACAGCCCGGTCGTGCCGCTGCCCGATTTCGCCGATGCGCTCGAGACGCAGCGGGTGCTGCACGCCGCCATCGTCTCGGCCCGCGAGCACGCTCCCGTGCAGATGTCCGATCTCGCCGGGGTCACCGGCCCGCCGACGACTAAAGGCCGGTAGTCATGAGCCCTGTGGCACCGTTCGAGCCGAAGTTCATGCCCATCGGCGTGCTCACCGGCGCACTGCAAGAGCTCACCCCCCGCGAGCGGCGTGACCCCGACCCGGATCTGGCGATCGAGGAGTGGCTCGACTTCGCGACCGGGCTCGGTGTCGACTGCATCCAACTGTCGGCCGCGCTGCACCCCTCGGTCGCCGACGTGCCGGCCGAGGCGATGCTCGATCCGGTTGCCAACACGTTGGACCTTCGCGATCCCTTCACCGAGGATCGCGCCCGCCGCGTGCAAGCCGCGATCGGTTCTACCGGGGTGTCGATCGCCGACGTCGCCTACTTCGACGACATGCTGCACGCCAACCCGGCGATCCGGCGCAAGAAGCACGACTTCATGATCCGGTCGATGGACGCGGCTGCGCTCCTCGGCGTGCCCGCCGTGTGCGGGTTCGTCGGCCGCAACCAGACGAGGTCGATGGACCAGAACCTGATCGACTTCGAGGAGAGCTTCGTACCGCTGCTGGCGCAGGCCAAGGCCCGCGGCCTCCAGTACCGCGTCGAACAATGCCCGATGCCCGGCTGGACCGCCGGCGACAACTTCCACAACAACATCGCTTACACGCCGGGGATGTGGATCAGCTTGCACCAGATCTGCGAGAGGCACGGGGTCGGCGATCAGTTCCGCATCCACTACGACCCGTCGCACGCGATCCTGATGGGGCAAGACACCAGGTCGATCTTCCAGTACCTGCGCGACGCCGGGTACGGGTTCCTCATCGCCGGGATGCACGTCAAGGGTCAGGTCATCGATTCCAAGGGCGTCGCCGCATGGGGCTACGGCGGCCAGACGGTTCAACGCGGCGACTGGGTCGACGGCGAGATCTCACCGAACCCCGCCGACCTGGCCAACTCGTGGCTCAAGCAGACGGTGCTGTGCGAGCACGAGCTACCTGGTACGGCCCGGCACGACCCGTTGGCATACCTCCAGAACCGCACCGTCGATTGGCTCGATCACCAACTCGCGGCGCGCGAGCTGCTCGACCTCGACGTGACCACCACTCCGCTCATCGTGGAGCACGAGTATCCGCGGGCCCGGATCCAGGACAAGGATCTCCTCCAGCCGATCCTCGCCGGCTCGATCGCCTTCACCCGCTCGATCGACCGGGCCGCGGCGTGCATGTACAGCCTCCAGCACGAGGTGATGGCCGCGCAGGAGATCCCTATCCAGGGAGTCGGCCGCCAGGCCTACCGGAGCTGAGCCGCGTGGGCCACGGTCTGCGCGATCAGCGCAGTGCCGACCAGCACCGACAGCTGCGGGCCGAGCGGCTGGGCCAGGCCCAGGAATCGAGGTGACGGGCCGGCGCTGAACACGGCCGCTCCGGCCTCTGATGGGTCCAGGCGGATGTCCAGGGCGACGAGACCGGGCGAGCCGGCAAAACCTCCCGCCGGGTCGGATGCGAGATGGGCGGTGCGTAGGACCGTCCAGACCTCGCCGCCCGACACGCTCTGCGGACAGCACAGGCTGACGGTCCCGGAACCCTCGCCCGGCCCGTCGTGGGCGCCGCCGCGGAGGTTTGCCACGACATCGTCCCATGCCAACGCCGGCACCTCGAGCTGCGCACCCGGCTCAGATCGGAGGCCTTTCACCCGGGTCAGGGCGATGACGCCGATGTTGGCGCCCTGCGGGTGCGCGGTGACCTTCGGGTTCGTGAGGTCGAAGGCGACTCGGTCGTTCGCCGCCCCGGACCAGCGAGGCCAGATGACCGATGCCTTGGCCAGGGCGACGCTCGACCGGTCGGCAGGCGGCCCGCCGCGCTCGGCACCACGGACCTTCAACGCATCCGTCGCCGGTGCAAGAACTTCGAGTGTGGATGCCAGCCACAACCCCCCGCGTTCGTCGCTCACCAGCATCCCCGCTCGCTCGTCGACCAGGTAGGCACGGCTCACCCATTCACTCGAGGAGACAGAGTGCCCCGTGACGATCCGGACGGTCGCTCCGAACGCGGACGAGGTTCGCACGAGGTCGTCGGTTCACTGCTCGGCGGAGACGAGGTTGACCGCTCGCTCGTGCCGATCGAAGGCGCGCACCTTCTCGAGCGGGACCGACCACCACACCTGGCTCCCACGAGTGGTCGCGACCGGGGAGTCCCATGGCAACTTGGCTTTCACCACGAGATCGGCATGCAGAAGTCTGGCCAGGTGCTGCCCGCCGGTGGCCAGCGAGACGTGCCCTAGCGTCGCCTCCACCGCGCCGCGCTGCGGGCCACCCGAACTGATCAAGACGTCTTCGGGCCTGAAGCCGACGGCGGTGACACCGTCGGGAACGGCTCCGCCGAGCACCGCTGCGGCCACGGCCGGCTGACTTTCCACCGGCACGAAGTTCATCCCCGGGTTCCCGAGGAACCATCCGGCGAACACCGATTCGGGCCGGCCGTAGAGATCGCGCGGCGGTGCCATCTGCTCGATGCTCCCATCGCGCATCAGGGCGATGTCGTCGGCGAGGGTCATCGCCTCGGTCTGGTCGTGGGTGACGTAGATGATCGTCTGGTTGAGCCGCGAGAACAGCTCGCGCAGGGTCCGTTTGAGCTGGAGCTTGAAATCCGGATCGACGTTGGTGATCGGCTCGTCGAACAAGATGATCGGTGCCTGGCGGGCAACCGCTCTCGCTACCGCCACCTTCTGGCGGGTGGCGCTGTTCAGCTTGTCGACGGGGTGGTTGGCGTACTCCTCGAGTCCCAGCAATGCGATCACTTCATCGACGCGGGCGGCCTTGTGTGCCGCCGGCAGCTTCTCGACCCGCAATGGCAGCCCGATGTCCTCGCGGACCGTTGCCCCGCGGTACACCACCGGGTACTGGAACACCATCCCCAGGTTCCGCTTCGACGTCTCGAGCCGGGTCACGTCCTCGTCGCCGAAGAAGATCTTCCCGGTCGTCGGCACCTCGAGGCCGGCGATCATGCGCATCAGGGTTGTCTTTCCGCAGCCCGACGGCCCGAGCAGGCAGGTGGTCGATCCTTCCCTGAACGTCAGTGTGAGGTCGCGGACCGCGACGACGCCGCCCGCGTCGAACTCCTTGCCGAGGCCGACCAGCCGGATGTCAGCCACGAGGTTCGCTCCCTGTTCGTCGTCGACCGGTCATGATCTGCCGCGCCCGATCAAGTCGCCGTCGCGAAAGAGCACGAGGTGCTTGGCGGCGATCCCGAAGTCGACCCACTCGCCAGGACTGATGGCGTGCAGGTCGGCCGAGTCGGTTCGCACCAGAGCGGAGATGCGCTGGTCGTTGGACTCGAGGTAGACCACCTCTTCGGCGCCCAGGTCCTCGCGCAGGGCGACCATCGCCTTGCCTTTCAGGCCGGCAGGGCCGGCACCGTCATCAACGGGGGCGAGATCGATGTGTTCGGGCCGGACGATGGCCACCACCTCGCCGGCGACCACATCGCCCGGATCTGTGACCGAGACCGCCACCGCGCCCCACGGTGTCGAGAACTCGTTCCCCTCAGATGTCGCCCGTAGTTCACCCGGCACCCTGTTGCTCGGTGGGAAGCACAGGCTCGACATCGTCTCGGCGCGGCGCGGGTTGCGGTAGAGCTCGTACGGAGGGCCGTGCTCGCAGACCTTGCCGTCAACGAGCACTGACACGGTCGAGCCGAGTGCCAACGCCTCACCCGGGTCGGAGGTGGCGTACAGGAACGTCGCCCCGAGCGCTTCGCGCGTGTTCCGCAGGTCGTCGACGAGTCGTTCCCGCAGCTTGAAGTCGAGTCCGACCAGCGGATCGTCGAGGACGTAGAGCTCGGTCGGGCGGACCAGGCCGCGGGCGATGGCGACACGTTGCTTCTGGCCACCGCTGAGCTGGTCGGGTGTGCGGTCCAACAGATCGGCGATGTCGAGGAGCTCGGCCATCTTGCCGACCGCCAGGTTTGTCGAGGTCGTCGATTCCTTGGCGATCGTCAGTGGATAGGCGATGTTGTCATGGACGGATCTGCTGGGGAACAGCGCGAACGACTGAGGAACGTACCCGACGTTGCGCTGTCCCGGTTTGAGGGTCGAGGCGTCGATGCCGCGGAGTCGGATCACTCCCGAATCGGGGGTCTCCAGGCCGACCAGCATCCTGAGCAGCACCGACTTTCCGGTGCCAGAAGCACCGAAGAGCACGGAGAACTCGCCCTCTTCGACCGATAGATCCATGCCGGACAGGACGCAGTTGGCGGCGAACGACTTCGAGATCGACTCGAAGCTGAGGAGGCTCACGTGCGGCCTACCTTCCGAGCCCGACGAGCGACGGGGTCACCACGATGGAAACCGCGAAGATCGCCACGATGACCAGTACGAAGGTGAGCAGCAGCCTGAAGAAGCGGGCAACGCTCGCCTCGGGCGGCACGTTGCCGATCGCGATCTGGCCGAGGCCGCACACGATCAGCACCAGCAGCGAGCGCTGGTACCACTCGAAGCTGAACGCCTGACCGATGCCGACGATGGAGGCGCCCAGGATGATGATCAGCGACAACTGAACCCGAGCAGTGAACTTCGAGCTGTTCACACGTCACCGCGCACGGTGCCGAAGGTCATGCCCACCAGGAGGTAGCGCTGGAAGAAGAAGATCATCATCATCGGAAGGACCAGGTACATGCTCGAAAGCGCGGCAACGAAGCCCCAGTCGACGTTGCCGCCGGCGCTCAACAGGTTCACCGACATCCCGAACGGGATGTTCTGCGTGTTGGGGTCGCCGAGGACGAAGTTGAAGATGTACTCGTTCCAGGCGAAGATCAGGTTGAAGATGAACGCGGCGATGATGCCCGGCTTCACCTGCGGGAGCACCACCTTCAGCATCACGTGCACACGACCCGCGCCGTTGACGATCGCGGTCTCGTCGAATCGCTCCGACACCCCGTCGATGAAGCCCTTCAGGATCCACACCGAGAACGGGATGCTGAAACTCGTGTAGAGGATGAACATGCCGAATCGACCGCGCAGACCGAACGCGTTGAACATCTGGAACATCGGTACGACGGCTGCGGTCGCCGGCACCATCCTGGTCGACAGCAGCAAGAACATGAGGAAGTTGGTGAAGGGGAACTTCCAACGTGAGAAAGCATAAGCCGCTGGGAGCGACACCAGGATCGCAACGACTACCGAGCCGAGCGCAAGCCAGGCACTGTTGATGAAGTACGGGATCGTGCTCGACTCCTCGAGCACGCGACTCACGTTGTCGAGCGTCGGTGAGAAGGCGAGCTTCGGCGGCACCGAGAGGATGTCGTCGTTGGACTTGAACGCAGCCATCATGATCCACAGCACGGGGAGGAAGAAGATCAAGGCCACGGCCCACAGCGCGGTGTAGTAGCCGATCCGCCGCCCGCTGGTGGTCTGCCTGGTGGACACCATGATCAACGGCTCCGGCTCAGGTTGAGCACGTAGAGGTAGATCGACGTGAGCGCGATGGCGATGATCAGCAAGACCAGCGCGACGGCCGACGATCGGCCCAGGTCGAAGCTGTTGAACGCCTGCCGGTAGAGGGCCACTCCGAGGAACTCGGTCTTGTTCCCCGGCCCTCCACCCGTCATCGTGAGAACCAGATCGGTGGTCTTGAACGCGTCGATGGTGCGCAACAGGATTCCCAACATCAAGATGAACTTGCCGTGGGGCCAGATGACGTGGCGGACGCGCTGGTAGAACGAAAGCCGATCGACGTCGGCGGCTTCGAGTTCGGCGGTCGGTACAGAACCGAGCGCGGCCAGCGTCATCAGGATCATGAACGGCGTCCACATCCAGATGTCGACGGCGAGCACCGCAGGCGTCACCCAGTCGACGTCGGTGAGGAAGTCGATCTTCTGGCCGCCGAAGAGGTCGACCACGTAGTTGATCACTCCGAACGTCGGTTCGTACATGAGCTTCCAGAACAGCCCGCTCGCCACCGGCGCAACGACCATCGGGGTGAACAGCAACGTGAGTGCGAGTCGGCGCCCCGGCATCTTCGCGCTGCCCCAGAAGAGGAATCCGAGGACCACGCCAAGGCCGACCTCGAACGCGACGGCGACCACCATGAAGAACAGCGTCCTGGTGAACGTCGCCCACTGCTCGGCGCTCTCGTAGATGATGACGAAGTTGTCGAGACCGACGAACTTCGGGTCGCCGCGCCCGAGCGTGTAGTCGTAGAAGCCGAGGCCGATCATCCAGAACGTCGGGATCACGTTCAAGATCGCGAAGAACACGAGAACCGGCACGAGCAGCGCACGGCCGAGCAGCCGCGACTTGGTGCTGTCGCGCGTGCCGGCCCTGGCCGACGCTCGGCCTTTCGGCGATGGCTCAGCCTCGAACTCGGCCAGGTTCAGTGTGTCCAACGGAAGGTCCTTGTCAGCGGGCTCGGAGAGGGCAGGTCGGAGCGCAACGCAACGCACCACAGTACGCGCGTGCAGCAGGGTGCGGCGCCCCGTGACGAGCGCCGCACCACCTGGCTGCTTACAGCGTGATGCCCTTCAAGTCGTCGGGGATCGCCACCTTCGTGCGACCCTTCGACAACAGGAGCTCTTGCTGCTTCACCGCGATGAAGTCGAGGACCTTCTTCGCGTCGGTGTACTGGCCGGCGGCGAAGCCGTTGTACGCCTCCTGCTGGATGGCCAGCAGTTCGGCGTACTCAGGCAGGTGCCAGAAGTCGCGTGACTTGCCCTCGCCGAGCATCTCCTTGAAGGCCCGGGCGTACACCGAGCTCTCCTCGAAGCCTGCGGCCTCCACACCCTTCTTCGACCACGGGAGTCCACCCTTGGCGATGAACTTGGCCTGGGTTTCGTCGGTGTACCACCACTTCAGGAAGTCGATCGAGACACGCATGTGGTCGTCGTCGTTGTAGCTGTTGATCACCCACGGTTGGCCGCCCATCGCGCCGATCACGTCGACGGACCCGTCGGCGAAGGTGAACCGCGGATGTGGGCAGGCGATGACCTTGCCTTCGAGGGCGCCTTCGTTGCCCTGCATGAACAGGCCGACCGCCAGCCACTGCATGGCCGAGAAGACCTGCTCGTTGTTGAACAGGTCGATCATCTGGCCGATGCCGAATGCTTCGGCGCCGGGCGGCTGGTACTTCTGCAGGCCCACGAAGTACTCCAACGCCTTGGCGTGCTCGTCGGTGTTGAGCACACCGATCACCTCGCCGGTCTCCGGGTTCCAGATGTCGCCCGTTGCGTATGCGTACGGGTGATAGGCACAGGAGAAGAAGTCGTACTCCTTCGCGTACTGCAGGGCCGTCCCGTAGAACTCCTCGTCCGGACGGGTGAAGAACTCGAAGATCTCCTCGTACTCCACCATCGTCATCGGAGCGAACTCCTCGTAGGTCGTCGGCAGCTTCTTGCCGTACTTGGCCTCGAACGCGGCCTGCTCGGCCGGGTCCTCGAGCATGTCGAGCCGCATGAAGATGCCCTGCGTGTCGGGCATCTGCGGGAAGCCCCAGCGCACGCCCGAACCGTCGGGGTACACCTGGTAGGTGTTCTTGACGAGCGAGCTGTAGACCTCGATGTCGAGGTCGGGGTTCACCTTGTACACGTCGTCGGCCTTGACGATCCAGCCCGGTTCTGAGAGCGCACCCAGCCATTGGCTGTCGACGACCATCAGGTTGAAGTCCTGTGCTTTGGACGCGAGTGACGGTGCGATCTTCTGGTAGAGCTCGGCGAAGGGCGCCTCTGTCTTGGTCACCGTGACGTCGTAGCCGAACTTCTCCTTCGCGTACGTGGCGAAGTCGGGGAACAGCTCGATCGCGAGCTGGCTCGGGGGCCATCCGGCGATGACCGCGAAGCCCATTGCGACCGACTTGCCCTTCATGTTGGTCTCGTCGCTGCCCTTGAGCGCATCGCCGCCGCCCGAGCTCGAGTCGTCGTCGCCGCAGCTGGCGAGCAGCCCGGCGGCACCGAGGCCGAGGCCACCTGTCAGGACGCCGCGACGGCTGAGTCGTGGGCCCTTGGCGATGGTTTCGTTCGTGCCGGTCTTGTTGATGTCTTTCATGATCTTCCTCCCCTTGTTGGCTGTGTTACCCCAGGATTCATTCGGCCCTCACCTACGGCGTCGACGAACGCAATGAACATGTACGACATCCCGGCAGCACCGGGGTCGACACAGCCCACTCCGCCGCCGCCCACGTAGCTGGCACGGCCCTTCCTTGCGCTGAGCACCTTGGTGTGCTCGGCACCGGATCTCGCGGCGTCTGCCGCATCGGCGAGCATCGACTGCAGCGTGTGCTCGCCGCCGATCACCGCCTCCATCGTGTCGACGCTCGGCAGCAGGCTGTCGATCATCGTCTTGTCGCCCGGCTCGGCTT
>VFMC01000033.1:0-17557 GCA_006515795.1 Acidimicrobiaceae bacterium
CGGCGAGAACGGCCAGCGCGTCGCTGTCGGCTCGAAGGGCGTCGAGCGCCGGAAACACGTCTGGCGAGGCAACGTTGGACACGGGTGAGTAGCCCTCGAAGACGCCGAACAGTGACACCGGGGGCCGGCCGGTCCAACCGCTCGCGTGCAGGATGAAATCTCCCACCGGCACCAGGGCATGGGCGTTGAAGCGGTGATGCTGATAGACCATCTCGCGCACCTGATCGGCGCATTGGTGCACGTGATCGCGCATCGCGCGCAGGCCGAGTTCGTCCAGATCGACGCTGGCCAACTGGTCGTGACGCGACGATGCTGCCGGCTTCACCTCGTCGTCCCAGCGGCGCATCGCGGCGCGCCAGATCTTGTCGTCGAACGCTTGTTGCGCCACACCGGCCCTGCGGCCGATCTCTGCGCCGATCCACTCCGGCGACCTCGGCCCGTCGGGCCCCGGGAGGTCGAACGGCTGCGGTTGATGGTAGGTGAACCCGTTCACGGCACCCATCGCCAAGCAGTCGAGGAGCACCCCGTACGCAGCGAATGCCTCGACGAAGCCTCGATTGAATCCGTCCGGATACATCTCCTGCATGAGCAGCGTCTGCGCGACCGGGTTGTGCGCGCTGTCCTGCTGCCAAGGCCCAGGCCCCGGCGGTATCCACTCAACTAGGTCCAACACCGTCTCAGACATGGTCGCCTCCCCCTCGCGGTTCCCGGCCGTCAGGTGAACAGACGGTGAACAGCAGTTGGCCGGCACGATGACACAGGCCAACGCGGTCAACTGTCGTAGGTGCGACGGTCCGACGATGACAGCGGTCACGTCGGCGCCGACGTCGCGCTACGTGCGGGGAGGTGATGGATCGGTCAGGTCACATCAACGGCACGACGGCGAACGCGATCGTGGCGAGATGGCAACCTGCCCCGGCGACGGTGAACAGGTGGAACACCTCATGGAAGCCGAACACCGCCGGCCACGGATCGGGTCGCTTCAGCGCGTACACCACCGCTCCGAACGTGTACAGCAGCCCGCCGCCGAGGATCAGCCCGAACCCCGTGGGTCCGAGCCCCGTGTAGAGCTGCGGCAGGGCGATGGCGGCCGACCAGCCGACGATGACGTAGATGGCGGTGAACAGCGGCCGCGGCACGTGGAACGGCATCCATTCGAGAGCGAGTCCGACGATGGTGCCACCCCACACCGTGGCGAGCAGTGCCGGGCGCTGCCACGCGTGCAGTGATCGAGCCGACGTATGACCGCCAGCGCGCCGGGCTGCCACTGGAAGCGGTGGTACAGCGATGAGACCCCGAACATGAGCAGGGTGCCCGTGAGATAGACCAGCAGCAGCGCCCGCTCGCCAGATGACGCAGAAGCCAGTGCCACCATCACCGTGCCGAGCACCGCCACCGTGGCGAAGGCGACCACGTGCGACCAACCACGGAGCAGTGGTTTCGCGTCGACGACGTGCATGGAAGGTCACCGTACCCCGATTCGGGCACGATGCGCGGGCGGCCGTCGTCTGTGTCGTCAGGCGTCGGCGGCGTGAGCGCGAAGGTCGGCGAGCGAGCTGTACTCGAGCGCCGACAGGTGCGTGGAGGAGAGACGCACCTTCGGCGCGGCTCCTGCATCGAACGCCTCCTGCCAGCGCGCTGCGCACAGGCACCAGTGATCACCGTCGCGCAGCCCGGGGAACCCGTACTGCGGCATCGGCGTGCTCAGGTCGTTGCCGGCCGCCTTGCTGAACTCGAGGAACTCGTCGGTCAGCACGACGCACACCACGTGCAGGCCAGGATCGTCGCCGCGGTTCTCGCAACATCCCGTGCGGTAGTAGCCGGTCATCGGATCGAACGAGCAGGGCTGCAGCTCGTCGCCGAGCACGTTGAGTTGCATCGCGCCATCTGAGCACAGGCTGGGCGCCGAGTGGAGGTCGGGCGGGCCGTGGGCCCACTCGTTCTCACCGTCAGCCGACGTCGACGTTCAACGCCCGGCCGATGCTGTAGGTGACGACGCACGCGAGAAGGAGGATCGCCACCTGACGCGAAGCCGACCGCATTCGACTTCGTTCCGCGAACCGGCCGATCGCCCAGCCGAGCGCGGCGGCGGCGACCACGCCGATGGCAACCGACCAGACGGTGGCGGACGTTCCCGATCCACCGAGCCACGGGAAGACGGGGAGGGCAGCGCCGACGACGAAGCAGAGGAACGACAGGGCAGAGGCTTGCCATGCCGACGGTAGGTCGCGGGGATCGATGCCGAACTCCTCGCGGGCATGCACGTCGAGCGCCCGATCCGGGTCGCGCATCACGTCGGCAGCAGCCCGCTGCGCGGTGCTCGGCTCCATACCGTGGTCCTCGTACATCGCCGCGAGCTCGCGTTGTTCGGCAACGGCGTTGACGACCAGTTCGTGGCGCTCGACGGCTAGCTCGCGCAGGATCAGCTCGTTCTGCGCGGAGATGCTGATCCACTCGCCGGCAGCCATGCTGACCGCGCCGGCCATGGCCCCAGCGACGCCGGCCAGCCGCACCACGCTCGCCGACACCCCGCTACCGGCGAATCCGAGCACGAGGAGGACGTTCGAGGTGAGCCCATCGCTCATCCCGAACACGGCGGCACGCGCCAATCCGCCGGAGACCTGTCGGTGGCCTGGATGGGCCTCTGTGCGACGGCTCACGCTGTGGCGACTCATCTACCGAAGGATAACTGGGAGCACACCGGGGCATCGCCCGAGATGGCACACTTGGAACGCCATGCAGCGTGACAACGGCGTCGCGTCGATATGGGAGGGGCACATCCATGGAGATCACGCATCCGTCTCGCCGGGTCGGTGACGACTGGCTCGCCGCCGTTCGGCTTGCCCTCGGCGAACGACAGGCGGTGCTCGATCGGCTCGAGGCCTCGCTGCCGGCCGGCTACGACGAGTTGAACTACCCGGCAACGGCGGCGGTAGACCTGCCGCGGGTGACCGAACTGGCCGACAGCGGCGGCGATCTCACCACGACGATCACCCGGTTTGCCGAGGCACCACCGTCGGACTGGCGCTTCCGGGTGTACCGCAGCGGCGGATCGATCCCGCTGGCGGATCTGCTGCCTCTGTTCGACAACCTCGGGCTTAGGGCCCTCGACGAACGCGCTTTCGCCTTCGAGCTGGCCGACGGCGTCACTGTTCACCTCCACGATGTTGGTGTGCGCGCCCCCGACGGTGCGGTGCTCGACGGAGAGCAGGCTGATCGTCTGCGGGCCGCGTTCGAGGCCCAGTTCCGTGGCGACGTGGAAGCCGACGGGTTCAACCGGCTCGTGCTATCAGCAGGCCTCACGGCGCGCGACGTCGAGGTGGTGCGGGCATACGCCCGGTACCTGCGTCAGATCGGGTTCCCGTTCAGCCAGCAGTACATCGAGTCAACGGTGGTCCGCCACGGCCGAATCACCGCGCTGTTGGTGGCACTCTTCGTCAGCCGCTTCGATCCTGATGCCGGCGGTCCCGGTGCCGGCGATGCCGTCGATGGCAGCGAGTCCGAGCTGCGGGCATCGTTGTTGGACGCGCTGGATGCAGTGCCGAGCCTCGACGACGACCGCACGTTGCGGGCTCTGCTGGCGCTGATCGACGCCACGCTGCGCACCAACGTGTTCCAGGTTGGTGCCGCCGGCGCTGCGCATCGGGCCGTGATGGCGTTCAAGCTCGATCCGTCGAAGGTGCCCGATCTTCCGCTGCCGAAACCGTTGTACGAGATCTGGGTGTGCTCGCCTCGTGTCGAAGGCGTGCACCTGCGTGGGGGTCGGATCGCCCGCGGTGGCATCCGCTGGAGCGATCGGCGTGAGGACTTCCGCACCGAGGTGCTCGGGCTGGTGAAGGCGCAGATGGTGAAGAACGCGGTGATCGTGCCCACGGGCGCGAAGGGAGGTTTCTTCCCGAAGCGTGCCACCGCCACAGCCGACGAGTTCCGCGCCGAGGGCGTCGCCTGCTACCGAGCCTTCATCTCAGGCCTGCTCGATCTCACCGACAACATCGTCGCCGGCGAGATGGTGCCGCCCCCACGCACGGTCCGCTACGACGGCGACGACCCGTATCTCGTGGTCGCGGCCGACAAGGGCACGGCCACGTTCAGCGACATCGCCAACGGCATCTCCAGCGACTACGCCTTCTGGCTGGGCGACGCCTTCGCGTCGGGGGGCAGCGCCGGCTACGACCACAAGGTGATGGGAATCACCGCGCGGGGCGCGTGGGAAAGCGTTCGTCGGCACGCCCGAGCGATCGGCAAGGATGCCGACCGCGACCCGATCACGATCGCTGGAATCGGCGACATGTCGGGCGACGTGTTCGGGAACGGCTTGCTGCGTTCGCCGCACGTGAAGCTCGTCGCCGCGTTCGACCACCGGCACATCTTCCTCGACCCCGATCCAGACCCGATGGAGTCGTTCTCCGAACGGCAGCGACTCTTCGCGTTGCCGCGCAGCAGCTGGGCCGACTACGACGCCGCGCTCATCTCCGAGGGCGGCGGCATATACCCCCGCACCGCAAAACACATCGAGATCTCCGCAGCTGCACAGCGGGTGCTGATGGTCGATCGGACCACCTTCACGCCGCTGGAACTGCTGTCCACGATCCTTCGCGCGCCGGTCGACGTTTTGTGGAACGGCGGTATCGGAACCTACGTGAAGGCGTCCACCGAGACCCACGGCGAGGTCGGCGACCGCGCCAACGACGGTCTGCGGATCAACGGTGGCGAGTTGCGCTGCAAGGTGGTGGGCGAGGGCGGCAACCTCGGCTTCACCCAGCGCGGGCGCATCGAGTACGCCCTCGCCGGCGGGCTCATCTACACCGACGCGATCGACAACTCGGCAGGTGTCGACTGCAGCGATCACGAGGTGAACATCAAGATCCTGCTGAGCGACGTGATCGCCAGCACCGACATGTCGATGCAACAGCGTGACGAGCTGCTCGCCTCGATGACCGACGAAGTGGGTGAGCTCGTCCTCGACGACAACCGCGCCCAGACGCTGGCGTTGGCCATCGCTCGCCGCCAGGCGCTGCAGATGGTGAACGTGCACGCTCGCTACCTGAACGCGCTCGAGAGCGAGGGCTGGCTCAACCGTCAGCTGGAGTTCCTGCCAACCGACAAGCAGATCGCCGAGCGGCAAGCCTTCGGGATGGGCCTCACCGCGCCGGAGTTCGCGGTGCTGCTCGCATACACGAAGACCACCAACATCGATCTCATCGTCGGGTCCAACCTGCCCGACGACCCGTACCTCGAGCCCGAGCTTCACCGCTACTTCCCGGCTGCGCTGCAACAGCGATACGCCGAGCAGATCGCGCGTCACCGACTGCGGCGCGAGATCATCGCCACTCAGCTCGGCAACCAGATGGTGAACATCTCCGGTATCTCGTTCGATCATCGAGTCACCGAAGACACCGGCGTGGGAATCGTCGAGATCTCGCGGGCGTGGGTCGCGGCGCGCGACGTGTTCGGCATCGCCGACACCTGGGAGCACATCGAGGCGCTCAGCGCCGACGTCCGGCTCGACGTGCAGCTCGAGCTGTTCATGGAGGCGCGGCGGATGTTGGAGCGCGCCGTGTCCTGGATCCTGCGGCACCGTCGCCCGCCGGTCGACATCCGCGCCATCGTCGATCAGTTCCGGGCCCCGATGGCCCGGCTCTCGTCGGGCCTCGACGACGTTCTCGCCGGGCGGATGCGCGACCAGATGTTCGCCCTCGAAGCCACGCGCATCACCGCCGGCGTTCCCGAGCGCCTCGCCCAGCAGTCGGCGCTGTGGCCTTTGTTGCACACGTCGTTCGATGTGATCGAGTTGGCGCAGCGCCGGGCGATCGACCCGGCCCCGACCGCGCGGGCCTACTGGCAGGTGTTCGATGCGCTCGATGTCGGCTGGCTGTGGGAGGCGATCGGTGTGCTGCCGCGCAGCGACCGTTGGCAGACGCAGGCGCGTTCGGCGCTGCGCGACGACCTGTTGGCCGTTCTGGCCGACCTCACCGACGATGCGCTCGACCTCGGCTCGGTCGAGGCCTGGCTGTCGATGAACGAGCGGGTCGTCACCCGGACCGCGGCGATGTTCACCGAGATCCGGCGCGCCGAGAGCTTCGACATCACCACTCTCACCGTGGCGTTGCGGCAGCTCCGAAACCTCGCGCTCACGACACAGCGCCCCGACTGAAACTGCCCGACTGCCACAGCCCTCGCCGGTAGCGTGGGCGGGGTCATGACTGCACCTCGTTTCCGCATCGCACCTTCCCCCACGGGCTTCTTCCACGTGGGCGGTGCTCGCACTGCGCTGTACAACTGGGCCCTCGCCAAGCGTCTCGGCGGCACCTTCGTGTTGCGCATCGAAGACACCGACGAGGAGCGAAACAGGCCGGAGTGGAACCAGGGGATCATCGATGCGCTCGCCTGGATCGGCATCAGCGCCGACGATCCCGCGTTCGAGGGCCCGTACTTCCAGAGCCACTACGCCGCCGAGCACGTCGCCGCCGGCGTTCGGCTGTTCGATGCCGGTCACGCGTACTACTGCGACCTGACCAGCGAGCAGGTCCAGGAGCGTTCGAAGGCGAGCGGCAAGCCCGGCTACGACGGCCACTCACGAGATCGAGGCCTCGAGCCAGGGCCTGGCCGCGTGCTGCGATTCCGGGTGCCCGATGGCAGCACGGTGGTGCACGACGCGGTTCGCGGCGAGGTCACCTTCGACAACGCCACCATCGAAGACTTCGTGCTGCTGCGCGGCAACGGGTCGCCGATGTTCCTGTTGGCCAACGTGGTCGACGACATGCTGATGCGGATCAGCCACGTCATCCGCGCCGAGGAGCACCTGCCGAACACACCCAAGCAGCAGATGCTCTGGGAAGCACTCGGCCACGCCGCGCCCGAGTGGGCACACGTGCCCTTGCTGGTGAACGAGCAGCGCAAGAAGATCTCCAAGCGCCGCGACAAGGTGGCGCTCGAGCAGTACCGCGACGAGGGGTATCTCCCCGGAGCGATGGTGAACTACTTGATGACCCTCGGATGGGCGCCGAAGGGCGACACCGAGATAGTGCCGTGGGCAACCATCGAGTCCGAGTTCCGTCTCGAAGATGTCACCCACTCGCCGGCTTTCTTCGATCTCAAGAAGCTGGCCGCGTTCAATGGCGAATACATCCGAGCGATGCCTGTCGAGGAGTTCTCGGCGGCTTGTGAGCCGTGGCTCGCCCAGTGGCGCGATGCGCATCCGGAGGCGGTGTGGAACCAGGAGTGGTGGACGACGATGGCCGCGCTGGTGCAGACCCGCGTGGTCACCCTGGCCGAGGCGCCGGCGATGGTCGACTTCCTCTTCACTCCGGCACCAGAGCTCGACCCGGCAAGCGTCGCCAAGGTGACGTCACCCCAGGCTGAGTCCGTGCTCCGGGCCAGCGCCGAGGCGTTTGCGTCGTGCGCCTGGTCGGCCGACGCGATCAAGGTCGCCTTCGAGGTTGTCGCCGAGGCGCACGGCTTGAAGCCCGGCAAGGCCCAGGCCCCGGTGCGCGTGGCGGTGACCGGCCGCACCGTTGGACCGCCGCTGTTGGAATCGATGGAGCTACTCGGTCGCGACCGGATCCTTGGTCGCATCGACGCCCTCCGGGAGCGCATCGCCGTCACGTGAGCGACTTGTGGGCCGACCTCGGGGGTGACGGTGCCGGCGTGGTCGCCGATCCCACACCGGTCGGTGGCACGCCGATCGTCGGTCCTCCGCGGTCATGGCGGAGATGGCGGAGGCGGCTCATCTGGGCCTGTGTCGTCACGGTTCTTGCCTCGGTGGTCTATTACGCCATCACCGTGCTGCAGGTGCACGCGACCGGCCGCAGCGACGAGGCCCGAGTCGTCGATGCCATCGTTGTGATGGGTGCCGCTCAGTACGACGGCCGCCCCTCGCCGCAACTCGCGGCACGTCTCGATCACGCCATCGAGCTCTGGTCTCGAGGCCTCGCGCCGATGCTGGTCGTCACCGGCGGCAAGCAGCCCGGCGACCGGTTCACGGAGGCGTCGTCGGCGGCGGCGTACCTTGTCGATCGCGGGGTCCCAGCCGAGGTGATCTTGCAGGAGAACGTGGGCCGCAACTCGTACGACTCGCTGAGCGGGGTGGCCGACCTCCTCTCCGATCGAGGCCTGCGCCGAGTTCTGTTGGTAAGTGATCCGTTTCACTCGCTGCGGATCAAGCTCACGGCGCAAGAGCTCGGCCTGCAGGCGTTCGTGTCGCCCACCCGGACGAGTCCGGTGCAGGGCGGTGAGGCGTTGCAGCGTGAGCTGAAGGAGGCCGCCGGGGTGGCGTTGGGGCGTGTCGTCGGGTTCCGGCGCCTGCTCGAGATCACCGGCTGACGAGGCGCTTCCGGAGGCCCGGCCACGGGAGCCGGGTGCGTCGGCTGGGCCACCGTTGCTAGACTTGTCGTTCCACGGGCCCGTCCCGATGGGGAATGGTGTAATTGGCAACACAGCAGTTTCTGGTACTGTTATTCAGGGTTCGAGTCCTTGTTCCCCAGCTCTTCGAAGGTCGGCCGCCAGGCCGACCTTCGGTTGTTTTCGTCGACGTTCCGGGTAGCGGTGGTGGCGGCGAACCCGGTTGGTGGTCATCCCCGGCGTTGGTAGTGTGCTGGAGCTACTTGGCCCCATCGTCTAGTGGCCTAGGACACCACCCTCTCAAGGTGGCGGCACGGGTTCGAATCCCGTTGGGGCTGCCAGGAAGTCCAACTTTGTCGGTCCGAACAGGCGCAGCCAGTCGAGACCGACGCGGTTGGGGATCGGAGGGGGGATCGCCGACAGTGCCGGATCCCCGTCATCTGGCGGAGCATAGCGATCAGGCCGCCGGCCGGCACCAACATGGCACAGAAGGTCTGGACTGCAGCGGAGCTTGAGCAACTCTCGCCAGCTGAACAGGATGCGATCTTCACTGCCGGGATCGTTCGCGATCTGGCAGATGTGCCGCAGGAGTTTCTGGCTCGGGTGCGTGCGCGTCTCGAAGACCACATCGCCGGCACCGAGTCGCCGGCCCAGTGACGGCCGAGCGGCGGGCTGTTCGAGCTACCGCAAGGTTCTTCGAGGACCTGGATCGCCAGCTCGGCGCTTAACGTGGTCCAGATGGTCAGCCTTCGACGAATGACTTTCAGGTGTTCGACCTGTTTCGTATCGTCGAGACCTTCGCCACGCAGTTCGATGAACTTCCGGAGCTCATCCCGGGCCGTACCGACTACCGCATCGTGATAGGCGTTGGCGTCGTTGTCGCCCGTTTCGCGGTGATCGGTCAGCTCGCTCGTGAACCTGCGGTCGAGTTGGTGCAGCTCGACATCGACAAGGGCTCGTAGTGGTGATCCTTTCGAGCGGTGGAGTCCTCATGCACCAACGATCATCCGGAGGGTGTGCCCGCTGAGATGCTGAGATCCGGGGCGAGATCCCCACTTGCTCGAGTCCTAGGACACGCGTTCGCAGTGCTGTGCTCCGTGCTCTTTGGCTGGGCGTTCGTCACTGCCATCCGGATCGCGATTTCTGTTGACCCGATTGGAGTGACCACCTGGGTCTTCGGCGCAGCGTTGCTGTGCCTGGCGTTCGTTGTGGTGGCCACGAGATACGTCATGCGACGGCCCTTCACCGGCGGCTACTTCCTCGTCGCGCTTGCCTGTTTGGCCGCAACGTTCGCGTGCGTCCTCAGTTGGTTCACCCTCCTCGCCCTGTAGAACTAGCGCACTCAATGCCCGATCTCAGCGGCCCTGGCAATGGCGGAGGGCAAACAGGTCACCTCCTCTGCGTGGGGCGGCGCAGATGACCGGTCAGCCGTTGTCGACAACCTGGCTGATCCAGGAGGGGCGCCCGGCCCGTCATGTCGGTCGGCGGTGGAGCGCGTTGGGCGAGCCGACCTTGAGGCGAGCCAGTGTGGGCGGGTCTCCTGTCGCGCCCGCTCGATCATCCGGGGTGGGTCGAAACCGTGCATCGTCAACGGCACCCGCAGCCATTTAGCGCGGTTTCGGCCGCGCGGCGCTGGGTTACTCGGTCGCGGTGTCGCCGAAGTCGATCGACACCCAGAAGGCATCGACGGTGTCGTCGGCAAGGGTTGCGTAGACAGCGAAGGCACGAACGAGTGTGCCGGTTCCGATGTAGACACGCACGTCGGGATCGTCCGTGCTCAACGTCCGTTCCTCAAACCGCTGTGCCAACCCATCGCGGACGAACGGCAGGTCAAGCATCAGGAAGTCAGTGATGCTCGGTGTGCCGTCAGCGCCGCGTTCCTCGGGCAGCAAACGCCCGAGGCGATCGAAGAACTGATCGGTGAAGCGGACCAGGCGCTCAGTCACGTCGGGCGCGGCGCTGGGCGCCGAGTTCGCTCGCAGTGGCGAGCACGTCTGCTTTGAAGACGTCGCCGACGTCGTCCCACGAACGTGCGCGTCCGGCCTCGATCGCGTCGGCCCGTTCTTGGGGCGACAACTTGTCCATCTCGGCGGCGGTGATGGTGCGGCGGACCTGGGCCATGAGCGAATGCTACCCCTACCGCGAGCGGAGAGCCGGACGCCTGCTGTGCCCGAATCAGAGTATTCCAAGATCGCCCCGAAACCCTGGAGATCTGGCCACGACTGCCCGACTGGAACAGAAAGGTACGACGGGGGCACAAATCCGGCGCCGGTGGTGTTGCACGCACCGTGAACCCTGCCGATACTGCCGCGTCCGAGCCTCGAGCCGACTTCGAGATCCGCGGCCGCCACCCCGACTCGGAACGACGGGTGACCGACCTGCAGGAGATCATCGATGTCATCCGACCGGTGATCGCCGCCGACGGCGGGGAGGTACGGCTTCTTTCCGTCGACATCGAGGCCGGAATCGTGACACTTCAGTTGGCGGGTGCCTGCGGGAGCTGTGCGGTGTCGTCGGCCACGCTCAACCAGGGCATCGACCGCATCCTGCATGACCGGCTCGATTGGGTCACCACAGTGGTCGGATCCGTCGAGGAGTCCGACGCTACCGGCTTCGGCGGCTGGACACCGATGAAGAGCTGAGTTGAACCGAGACGTTCAAGACTCGAGCAAGATCGGCCGATAGATCGAGGGTATGTCTGCAGGCTCCGGCGCGCTCCGCCGATTCATGGTGTATGCGGCCGCCACCCTTGTGCCCGTGGCCGGACTAGGGGTGGTGCTCAGCGTCACGTACACCAGGCAGGCCGATGAAGGCGCACGCGCCGATGGGATCGCCCTTGCGTCGGTGATCGCCAACTCCGGCGTCGAGCCGTTCCTCGAAGGCCACCCGCTGATCGAGGGGCTCAACGCGCGGGAGCGGTACTCGTTGATGATGTCGACCGGCGACCTGGTCGCGGAAGGAACCGTGCTCCGGCTGCGTGTGCGCGACATGACCGGCCAGGTGATCTTCGACGCGGCCAGCCCGACCGCGCCCCCTGGTCCCGCCGTGATCGACCAGAACGTCATCGACGCGGCAAGTGGAACTCCCGTGGTCGAGATGACGAAGGTCGGTGGCGACGCACTCGACGGCGGAGCCGGTCAAGGCACCGAGTCGATCGAGGTGTACCTGGCGCTCCATCCGCCCGACGATCCGGACAACACGGTCGGAGTGCTCGAGACGTACCTTCCGTTCGGGCCCATCGCGGCAGCGCGCGAGGCGTCGTTGCGGGAGATGCAGATCGTGATCGCCGCCAGCCTCGCCGTGCTCTGGTTGGTGCTCGCCGTCATCGTGTTCAGGGTGACTCGCCGCATCCGTCGCCAGAGCGAGTTCAACGAGCACCTCTCGTTGCACGACGCTCTCACAGGTCTGCCCAATCGAACCCTGCACGCCGACCGCGTGGCCACCGCGCTGGCGTCGGCCCGGCGCACCGGCGCCGACGTAGCCATGGCGGTGATCGACCTCGACCGGTTCAAGGAGGTCAACGACACGTTGGGCCACCACAACGGCGACGAGTTCCTGCGGCTCATCTCGCAACGGATGTCGGCGGCGATCAGGCCGGGCGACACGCTGGCGCGCCTCGGCGGCGACGAGTTCGGCCTCGTGCTGCCCGGCGTGAACGAGACGACGGTTGCCGAAGTGCTGCAGCGCGTCCAGAACGCGCTCGGCGAGGAGTTCGAGCTCGCAGGGGTGCCGCTCTCCGCCGAGGCGAGCATCGGCTACGCGGTGTGGCCGTACGACGCCGACGACTGCGTCACCCTGTTGCAGCGCGCTGATCTCGCGCTGTACGCCGCCAAGGAGGCCCGCGCCGCGATCGTTCGTTACCACCAAGGCATCGACGAGTTCGATCCGCAACGCCTCGGACTGGTCGCCGAGCTGAAGCGAGCGATCATGGCCGACGATCTCGTGTTGCACTATCAGCCGAAGATCGATGCCTGCAGCGGCCGCGTCGTGGCGTTCGAGGCGCTGGTTCGATGGGAACACCCGATCAAGGGCACGTTGCCCCCGATCGAGTTCATCCCCATCGCCGAGTCGACGGGCCTCATCGCTCCGCTCACCCATTGGGTGATCGACGCGGCCCTCGCCCAGCTCGCGTTGTGGTCGGTCGACATGCCCGACCTCTCGATGGCCGTCAACATCTCGGCCCGCAACCTCCGCGAGGAGCAGCTACTGAACTGGGTGTTCGACCGGTTGACCACCTACGGCATCGAACCAGGTCGGCTGATCCTCGAGATCACCGAGACGTCGTTCGCCACCGATCCGGTGCGGGCGACGGCCTTGCTCGAGGCGTTGAGCCTTGGCGGTGTGAAGGTGAGCCTCGACGACTTCGGCCAGGGTTACACATCGCTCGGGTCGCTCGGCCACCTGCCCGTGAGCGAGCTCAAGATCGACCGCGGCTTCGTGTTCGCCATGCAGTCGAGTCCCGAGGACCGCGCAATCGTCGCATCGGTGATCGAGCTCGGCCATCAGCTCGGACTGACCGTGGTTGCCGAAGGTGTGGAGACGGCGGAGATGTACGACGACTTGCGTCGCCTCGGCTGCGACACGGTGCAGGGCTTCCTCTTCTCCCCTCCGGTTCCGGCCGAGCGGGCGATGGCGCTCGTGGCGCCGCTCGAAAGCTTCGCCTGAGCCGATTGCATGGCATGCGACCCGCGAGCGCGTACTGTTCGTCGCGACGTCATCAGCGCCCCCTCATGAGGGAAGCACCACACACGGAGCAGCCCATGACCCACCTCGACAAGCTCGACCTCTCCCATCGCCTCGATCGCGAGCAGTACGCGAAGCGACTGGAGGACGAGCAGCGACGGCTGCTCCAGCTGCGCCTGCACCTCGGTGGGCAGATGGGCCGTGGCGAGGTAGGGCCGGGACTGCTGGTGCTGTTCGAAGGCTCCGACGCTTCGGGCAAGGGTGGGGCGATCAAGGTGATCGTCGGCCACCTCGATCCGCGTCACTACACGGTGGTCAACTACGCCGGGCCGACGGCGAGAGAGAAGCGCCACCACTTCCTCTGGCGCTTCTACCGGGAGCTGCCGGGGCTGGGTGGCATGGTGGTGTTCGACCGCAGCTGGTACGGACGGGTGCTGGTGGAGCGGGTCGAGGGTTACGCGAGCAAGGCCGAGTGGTCGCGTGCCTACCAGGCGATCGTCGACTTCGAGGAGTCGCTCGTTGAGGAGGGCGTGATCCTCGTCAAGTTCTGGATGCACATCAGCGACGAGCAGCAGCTCGCCAGGTTCCAGGCGCGGTCAGGTGACCCGCTCAAGCGGTGGAAGCTCACCGACGACGATTGGCGCAATCGCGAGAAGAACGGGTTGTACCACGACGCTGCCGAGGAGATGTTCACCAAGACCTCGCACAAGCTCGCGCCGTGGGACGTGATCCCCGCCGAGCAGAAGCGCTTCGGCCGAATCGAGGTGCTGCAGACGCTCAACCGGCGCATCGAGGAGGGCATGCGCCGCTACAGGACGGAGGTGCCGGCGCTGTCGGACCTCGACGTCACCGACGACTGACCGAGACGACGATGACCACACCTCGACGCCTTCTCCCACCTGGCTACCGCGAACAACTCGACCTCGGGTACGCGTTCGGCAGCGTGCTCACCTTCGCCCAGCGGCCGCTCGTCACCGAGCTGCAACAGCTCGTCGACTGGCAGCCCGACGTGGCCGTGCTCGGCGCCCCCTTCGATCTCGGCACCACGAATCGTCCTGGCGCCCGCTTCGGACCGCGCGGCCTGCGGGCCAACGCATACGAACCGGGTACCTATCACCTCGACCTCGGGATCGAGATCTTCGAGTGGCTCGAAGTGGTGGACGTCGGCGACGCGTATTGTCCGCACGGATTGGTGCAGGAGAGCCTCGACAACATCAAGGCCAAGGTCGCCTCCGTCGTCGGAAACGGGATCATCCCGGTCACCATCGGCGGCGATCACACCGTCACCTGGCCGGCGGCCACTGCGGTAGCCGATCACTTCGGCTTCGGCACCGTGGGCATGGTGCACTTCGACGCCCACGCCGACACCGCCGACACCATCGACGGCAACCTCGCCAGCCACGGCACACCGATGCGCCGCTTGATCGAAAGTGGTGCGATCCCCGGCAAGAACTTCGTGCAGGTCGGCCTGCGCGGCTACTGGCCGGGCGAGGACGTGTGGACGTGGATGAGCGACCAGGGCATGCGTTGGCACCTGATGGACGAGGTGCACCGCCGTGGGCTCGACGCGGTGCTCACCGATGCAATCGCCGAGGCGATGGACGGCGTGGATCACCTTTACGTGAGCATCGACATCGACAGCCTCGATCCGGCCTACGCGCCTGGAACGGGCACGCCCGAACCGGGAGGGATCGCCTCGGTCGACATGGTTCGGGCGATGCGCCGCCTGGCGATGGAGACGCCGCTCGTGGCGTTCGACGTGATGGAGGTGGCGCCGGCATACGACCACGCCGATTGCACCGTCAACGTGGCGCACAGGCTGATCATGGAGATCTGCGCCGGACTGGCGTGGAAGAACCGTCGGGCATCGCAAGGTGAGCCTGGGCTGCCGGGCCGACCGCGCACGTGAGGCGGCCGAACCGGGCGTCGCGAGAGGTGCGTCAGGCCGGCGAACCGAACTGACGATCACCCGCGTCGCCGAGCCCCGGCACGATGAACGCGTTGTCGTTCAGCCGCTCGTCGACCGCCGCGGTGTAGATGGCCAGGTCGAGCCCGGCAGCCTCGAGCACGGCGATGCCCTCCGGCGCGGCGAGCACGCACACGACGATGATCGTGCCCGTCGCGCCTCGCTCGAGTAGCAGTGAACACGCGTGCGCGAGTGACCCGCCGGTCGCCAGCATGGGGTCGAGCACGATGCACTGGCGGCCCGCCAACGACTCAGGCAGCTTGTTCACGTACGGCTTCGGTTGGAACGTCTCTTCGTCGCGCGAGATGCCGATGAAGCCGATGTCGGCGTTCGGCATCAGCTCTTGCGCGGCCTGCACGAAGCCGAGCCCCGCTCGCAACACCGGCACCACGATCGGTTCCGACGCGAGGATTCGACCGTCGGTCTCGATCAACGGTGTGGCTACGCGGACGGCCTTGGTCGGCAGCGACCGCGTCGCCTCGGCGAGCAGCAGCGAACCGATCCGCCCCAGCTCCTGACGAAACAGGGCATTGGGCGTAGCGGCATCTCGAACGCGCACGAGGGCGTCGGCGATGAGCGGGTGATCGACGTGGTGAACGGCAACGGGCATGCCCCGAGTGTGCCAGAAACCGGGGTTGTGGTCAGATTGCGCCGAGGGTGGCGTCGGCGCGCATCAGCGCGTAGCGCGGTTTGATGAGTCCGTTGATTATCCGCAACCTTTCGGGGAACGGCGCGAACGCACTCTTCATCGCGTTGATGGTGAGCCACTCGAAGTCGTCGAGCCCCCACCCGAACGCGTCGTGCAGCTCCATCATCTCGTGGGTCATCGACGTGGCGCTCATCAGCCGGTTGTCGGTGTTGACCGTCACGCGGAAGCGCAGTCGGCGCAGCATGCCGATCGGATGGTCGGCGATCGACGCGCACACACCGGTACCAACGTTCGAAGTGGGACACAGCTCGAGCGCGATGCGCCGATCGCGGATGTAGGCGGCCAGCCGGCCGAGCTGCTCCTCGCCCTTCGGACCGGTGATGTCGTCGACGATGCGCACACCGTGACCGAGCCGCTCGCCCCCGCAGAATTGCACGGCTTCCCAGATGCTCGGGAGCCCGAAGGCCTCGCCGGCGTGAACCGTGGAGTGGAAGTTGGCGCGCTGCACGTACTGGAACGCATCGAGATGATGGGTGGGCGGGTAACCGTCCTCGGCGCCGGCGATGTCGAAACCAACCACGCCGGCATCGCGCCAGCGCACGGCGAGCTCGGCGATCTCGAGGCTGCGAGCCGCGGTGCGCATGGCCGAACAGATGAGGTAGATGGTGAGGTCGGTGCCTGCCGAGCCTTGGCGGAACCCATCGAGCATGGCGGCCACCGCCTCGTCGAGGGTGAGCCCTGCTTCGGTGCACAGCTCTGGGGCCATCCGCACCTCGGCGTACACGATGCCATCGGCGGCGAGGTCGCGGGCGCACTCGTAGGCCACCCGCTCGATGGCGTCGCGATGCTGCATGACGCCGACGGTGTGGGCGAACGTCTCGAGGTACAGCACGAGATCGTTGCGCTTCGCTCCACGATTGAACCACGCCGCAAGATCGTCGACATCGGTGGTCGGCAGCGAGTGGTAGCCGTACTCCGAAGCGAGGGCGATGACCGTGGCCGGGCGGAGGCCGCCGTCGAGGTGGTCGTGGAGCAGCACCTTCGGTGCTGTGGCAAGCGTCTCGTGGTTCATGCCCATCGTCACAGCGTAGGGGGCCGCCTCTGATGGCCCTACCCTGGCGGCATGGAACTCACCGTCTTGGGCGCCACCGTCCGACACGCGATCGAACACGTCGAGGTGTTCCCGGCCCCGGCCAACGTGCAGTCGGTGCGGTTCACCACCGGCGAGTTGGCATCGATGTGCCCGGTCACGCAACAACCCGACCTGTCGCACGTGATCATCGAGTACGAGCCCGACGAGTGGTGCATCGAGTCGAAGAGCCTGAAGCTCTACCTGTGGGGTTTCCGCGATCGTGCTGTGTTCGCCGAGGCGCTCGCCGCCGAGATCGCCGGCGAGGTGATGCTCACCGCTCAGCCCAAGCGGGTCACGGTCACGCTCACCCAACGACCGCGTGGCGGCATCGAAGTGCAGGCCGTGTCGCGTCTCGCTCGCTAGGCCTCACCCTTGCGGTAGACCCGGCCGGCGGATGCCGGCGGGCGCAACCGTTTGGTGAAGAAGACCAGCACGACCAGCACGATCACGTACGGCAAGATCGCCGCCCACCAGTCGGGTGGGGTGTCGGCGAGCAGGTACCAGAGCAGCGAGAACCCGCCCAACACGCCGGCCAGCACGGCATCGGTGCGGTTCTTGCGCATGATCGCCCACACCATCACCGCGAACATGGCGATGGCCGTGACCATCAGCAGCGAGTGCGAAGCCTTGCCGTCGAGGTCCTGCAGATCGAGTGCAAACGGATAGCCGAACAGCATCGCCCCGCCGAACACGCCGGCTGGCCGCCAGTTGCCGAAGATCAACGCGGCCAGGCCGATGAAGCCTCGCCCGGTGGTCTGGCCTTCTTTGTAGATGCCCGATAGCTCTT
>VFMC01000033.1:17596-29999 GCA_006515795.1 Acidimicrobiaceae bacterium
CGCTGATGAGCACCGCGACGTACTTGTAGAAGTAGATGTTGACGCCCTGTGCCTCGCCTGCCTCCGGGCGCTCGCCGCTGATCCGCAGACGCAGGCCGAAGCGGGTGCGCCACAACAGCCACGTGATGAACGGCAACATCGCCATGGTGATGACCGTGACCCACGACATGTTGCTGACGAGACCGCGGGAGAACCCGGTGACGTCGGAGACGAAGAACCAATCTTTCTTGGCGAACCAGCCGAGCAGATCGGGTGTCTGCCATCCGAACAGGTCGCCACCGGCGAGGAAAGGGAAGGTCATCCGGCCGACCGTTGGAACGCGTGGCGACTGCGTGATCGACCCCCCGAGGTCTTTGTACTTCACGTTGAAGATCTCTGATGAGAGGAATCGGGCCAACCCGGGACCGAGGATGTTGATCGCCACGCCGGAAATCACGTGGTCGACTCCGAACTGGACGGTGGCGACAGCATGCACGAGGCCGCCGAGGGCGCCGCCGAGCGCGCCGAAGAACAGGCCCCACCAGGCCCCGAACTCGAGTGCGCCCCACGCGCCGAACCAGGTGCCGAGGACCATCATTCCCTCGAGGCCGATGTTGACGATGCCGGCCCGCTCGGAGAACAGCCCGCCGAGCCCTGCCAGCAGGATCGGCAACCCCCATCGGAGCATCGCCCGCGACGAGTTCTCGGCGGTGAGCAGGCTGGTGTCGTCGAAGCTCTGAACCACGTTGAGGACGAACACGCCGACCGCGGCGTACGCGTGACGCCGATCCGGTGTTCTGCAAGATGCCGGAGGAGACGTCGAGGAAGGCGAAGATCAGCGCGGCCACGGCGGCGCCGACCGCGCTGTTGCGGCCGAGGAGTGCCACAGCGATGCCGGCGAAGCCGAGGCCTTGGATCGGGTTGGCCGGGAAGATTCCGCTCTCCATGATCTCGGTCATGCCAACCAGCCCCGCAACGGCGCCGGACAGCACCATCGCCATCACCACCATTCGCTTCGGTGGTACGCCGCCGGCCTGGGCCGCGAACGGGTTGGCGCCGCTGGCGCGCAGGTCGAACCCGAACCGCGACCTGTTGACCAGCACGTGGTAGCTGACGCCGACGACGATCGCCACGACCAGCACGCCGGTGAGCTCGCGACCGCGGCCGATCTCGCGGGTGAAGACCTCGACGATGCCGTTCAGGTCGGGTATCCGCCCCGCCTCGTCCATCTCGGCGGTGCCTACCGTGGTGACGTTGCCGCCGACCGCGCCTCCGGCCTGCCACGCCTTCAACAGGGCGACGATGAACCCGGAGGTGGCGATGGCATTGAGCATGATCGTGGAGATCACCTCGTGGATGCCCCTGCTCACCTTGAGCACCCCGGCGACACCGCTGTAGGCGGCGCCGACGCTCATCGCCACCAGCAAGACGACCGCGATCTGCAGTGGTGCCGGTAGGTGGATGAGCCCCCCGACGTGGGCCGCGATCAGTGCGGCGAGCAGGTACTGACCCTCGACGCCGATGTTGAACAGGTTCATCCGGAAGCCGATCGCGGCGGCGATGCCGGAGATGAACAGCGGAGTCGCCCGGTTGAGGATGTCGACCATCGTCTCGAGCTTGCTGGCGTGCCTGAGCATGTCGCCATAGGCCGTGAACGGGTTGCTGCCGGCGATCAGCAGCACGATCGACGATGCGGCGACTGCGAACACCAGGGCCATCACCGGAGCAGCGGCGGCCAGTGCGAGGCGACGAAGTGCTGGTCTCATGCTGCACCCTCGCGCAGTGCCGCTCCGGTCATGTACGCACCCAGGTCGCGTGGCGTCACGGTGGCCGGATCGAGCGTGGCGACGAGCCGGCCACGGAGCATCACGACGATCGTGTCGGACAGGCCGATCAACTCGTCGAGGTCGGCGCTGATCAACAACGTCGCCAGGCCCGCGGCGCGGGCAGCCTTGAGTTGATCCCACACCGCCGCCTGGGCGCCGACGTCGATGCCGCGGGTTGGGTGAGAGGCGATGAGCATGGTCGGGTTGGCGGCCATCTCGCGCCCGACGATCAGCTTTTGCTGGTTGCCGCCCGATAGCGCATGCGCCGGCACGTCGATGTTCGGGGTGCGCACGTCGAACTCTTCACGGATGTGCTCGGTAGCTGCGCGCATTCCCTCGCGGTTCATCCAGAAGCCGCGGGAGAACGGCTCTTGGGTCTGGTGGCCGAGCGCGGTGTTCTCCCAGAGCGGCGCCCCGAGCAACAGGCCCTCACGTTGCCGGTCTTGCGGGATGTAGCCGAGCCCGCGCTCGCGGCGGTGCCGAACCGAGGCGCGGGTGATCGCCTCGTCGAGCATCGTGATCGAGCCGTGGGCCACCTGGCGGGTGCCGATGATCGCTTCGATGAGCTCGGTCTGCCCGTTGCCTTCGACCCCGGCGATTCCGACGACTTCGCCGCGGTGCACGGTGAGGTTGACGTCGCTCACGACCGGGCGGTCACCTTCGTTCACCGCCAGGTCGCGGACCTGCAGCACGACGATGTCGGTGACCGTCGATTCGGTGGTGGCCGGTGTGGGCAGCTCGGAGCCGACCATCAGCTCGGCCAGGTCGTGGGCGGTGACGTCGGATGGCTTCACCGTGGCCACCGACCGGCCCTGCCGGAGCACGGTGATGGTGTCGGCGATGGCGAGCACCTCGTCGAGCTTGTGGTCGATGAACAAGATGGTGGTGCCGCTGGCCTTCAGCTCGCGCATGTTGCGGAACAGCTCCTCGACCTCTTGGGGCACAAGCACCGCCGTCGGCTCGTCGAGGATCAAGATCTTGGCGCCGCGATACAGCACCTTGATGATCTCGACCCGCTGCCGTTCGCCGACCTCGAGGGTCTCGATCAGCTCGTCGGGGTTCACCTCGAGTCCGTAGGCCTCGCTCACCTCGCGGAGATGACCCTTGGCCTCGGCGAAGTCGATGCGGCCTCCCTTGAGAGTGGGCTCGCTGCCGAGGATCACGCTCTCCAACACGGTGAGCTGTTCGGCGAGCATGAAGTGCTGGTGCACCATGCCGATGCCGAGGTTGATCGCCTCGGTCGGCTTGGTGAACCGCACCTGCTTGCCGAACACCGTCATCGTTCCCTCGTCGGCCGGCTGCATGCCGTACAGGATCTTCATCAGGGTGGACTTGCCGGCCCCGTTCTCGCCGCAGATCGCGTGGATCTCGCCCTCCTCGACGGCGAGGTCGACGCGGTCGTTGGCCACCACCCCGGGGAAGCGTTTGGTGATGCCCACCAACTCGCTTGCTCGCGCCACGTGCCCTCCAACCAAACGGGACCGGACATTAGCCCGGTCCCGTTCGGTTGCGTAACTTCAGGCTGTTGTGGTGATCAGGCCTGGGCCGGATCGGTGGGCACCACGATCTCGCCGCTGATGATCTTGGCCTTGAAGGCGTCGAGGTCGGCGACGATGTCGTCGACGAAGCCACCCGAGGTCGCATAGCCGACGCCGTCGACCGAGAGGTTGTAGGCGGTTGGGCCGCCGACGACCTTGCCCTCGATGTGGGCCTTGATGATCTCGTACACGGCGACGTCGACACGCTTGAGCATCGATGTGAGGATGAACTCCTTCACCGCCGCGTCAGAGGTGTTGTACTGGTCGCTGTCGACGCCGATCGCCCACACCTTCGTGCCGGACTCGTCGCTCGTTGCCTTGGCGGCCTCGAACAGCCCGGCGCCGGAGCCACCGGCCGCGTGGTAGACGATGTCGGCTCCTCCGGCATACATCGCCGAGGCGATGTCGCGGGCCCGGTCGGGGGCGTTGAAGCCGTCGAAGTCTGGCGCTTCGGTGATGTACTCGGACACGATCTTGATGTCGGGGTTCACTGCCTTGGCGCCAGCGATGTAGCCGGCCTCGAACCGCTCGATCAGACCGCCGACGCCCTTGACGCCGCCGATGAACCCGATCTGGCCGCTGGTGCTCTTCAAGGCGGCGGCAGCGCCGACCAGGAACGAGCCCTGCTCCTCGGAGAACACCAGGCCGGCGATGTTGTCACCGTAGGGCACCGCGCCGTTGGCGAAGTCGAGCATGGCCGAGTCGATCACGCCGAACGTCTTGTCGGGATTGGCAATTCCGACGGCTGCGGCATCGGCTTCGAACAGGAAGCCGACGGCGATCACGATGTCGCTCGACTCGGCGGCGAGGTCGAGCAGTTCCTTGCGGTTCGAGCCGTCGTCGTTGGGCGATGCCTCGGTGAAGGTGATTCCGAGCTCGGCGGCGGCGCGCTCGATGCCTGCGGCGGCGGCGTCGTTGAACGACTGGTCGCCACGACCGCCGATGTCGAACACCAGGCCCACCTTGGGACCGTCGGCGACCGGCGCGGCCGTCGTTGCCGGCACTTCTGCCGCGGTCGTCGGTGTGGTGGCCGCGGGTGTGGTTTCGTCGTCACCGCATGCTGCGGCGAAGAGGCCGAGCACGGCGATGGTGGCTATCGCCCTAGCGCGCGTTGCTGTGCGCATGTTTCTCCCCCTTGGAGTGGTCAAACTTTCTGGATGTGAGTATCCGCTCCGCATCCTAGCCAAACACCGCTCCAGCCCCGCGTCGACCATAAACTGAACCTGCTCATGTCCAGTTCCGCGCACCGTGGTTCTCCCTCGGCTCCCTGGTGCGCCGCCTCGGTGCCATGGGGGTTCTGGCGGTCGTCGTCGCCGGGTCGCTGCGGCTCGGCGGTGTGATCTTCGGTGCCGACGACACCGCCGCCGATGCCGGCGGCACCGTGGCCCCGGCGGTCACCAGCGCGATCACCAGTGCGCCGACGGTCGTCGAACAACTCGCCCCGCCGACCACGGCGGCCCCGGTCGACACCACACCACAGGTGCCGACGGCTGCCGATCCGGCCGTCGTGCTGATCGCCGGCGACTCCGAGGCGGGCACGTTCGGCCCGTATCTTGAGACGCTCTTGAGAGAGACCGGCGTGGTGCGCACCGAGCTCGACTACAAGGTCTCGTCCGGGCTGGCCCGACCCGACTACTTCGACTGGCCGGCCCACCTGCAGTCCACGATCCCGTCCATCGCGCCCGACATCGTGGTGCTCACGTTCGGGGGCAACGACGCCCAGGGCCTGTCGGACCTGGCAGGGAACTTCAGCATCGGCCAACCCACCGGCGACGGCGACGAGGAGTGGCGCGCCGAGTACGGCAAGCGGGTCGGAGCGGTGATGGAATTCTTGTCGGCCGACGGTCGCACGCTCGTGTGGGTCGGCATCCCCAACGATGACAACCCCGAGGTCACGGCACGGATGAAAGTGCAAGACGAGGTGGTGCGCGAGCAGGTGGCCGCCCATCCCGGTGTGATCTTCATCGACACGTGGAAGCGCTTCTCGGGCATCGAGGGAAACTGGGCCGAGTACGTGATCGACCCTCGCGATGCGCAGGGCAAGGACGTCCGGGCCGACGACGGGTTCCACCTCAACGAAGCCGGCGCCGAGATCCTCGCCCTCGACATCGCCGAAGTGGTTCGTGCCGAGTTGGTGGCACGCGGCGCAACGCTCTGACCGCAGGGGCGAACGACCGATCCTTCGAATCCGTCCGTAGCGCGACGCTCGTGGGCCGTACGGCCCAATACGCTGCGCAACCTTGCACCACGCGGCGCGGTCGGCTTGAGTGGGAGCCGTGGCAGTGCGAGGAGCGGAGACGTCATGCAGACGGTGACGATCAACCTGAAGCGGGCACTGGTGTCGTTCGCCCTCGCACTGCCCACAGGCCTCGTGGTCTGTGGGGTGGCGCCGACTGCCGGGGCCGCGGCCGCAGAGCAATGCTCGGAGGAGACCTTGATGTGGTCGGGCGTGGCGCAGTTCGGTGCCGGCGTCACGGTGGTCGACACCGGCCTGAACGTGACAGCCGCAGCGGGCGTCCGGCTGGAGGTGGTCGGCGCTTCGGCCGACGGTGTCGATGCCTGGGGCAACGCAGTTGCCCTGCCGGTGACGGTCGGGGGCCGGCCCGCGGTGGCCGGAGCAACGGTGGCCGCCGGCCCGGTCGAAGTCCATTCGGCGGACGAGGCGGTTCGTGTCGTCAACGGCGCCACGGTGGTGCTGCGCCGCTGCGTGCTCGTCGAAGCGCTGGCGGCGCGGCCGGAAGCCACGTCGGGCCCCGATGACGATGTGGCCTCCGAACGGTTGCCGGTCACCGGCACCGACGCCGAGTGGCTCGCCGCCATCACGGTTGCCGCGGTAGCCGCGATCGCGACAGGTGCGCTGATCGCGTTCGGCGCACGTCGACCTGCCCGGGGGTGACCGCGATGGTCAGATATCGGCGTCGTCGGCCGGGAGGAATTCGAGGTGCAGGTCGCCCAGCTTGACGAGCGTGGACGCGATCCATCCGCCGAGCGCACCGAAGTGCTCGTCGAGCAGCGTGCTCGCTCCGTCGGCAAGGGTCTGCTCTCCAGACGGCCGTCGCCGATCAGCGGGCTGGTCTCGACGGCGATGTCGCCGAGGATCGACGGGTCGGGCTGCCCGCTCAACCGCTGCACGCGGAGCACGATCTCCATCTCGATCGCGGGGAGCTGGTCGAGCACCTCCTCGACGTACCACCGTCGGTACGACGTCTGGCTCCACGACGGCCAGTCGAAGTTCACGTGGGCCACCACCCGCGGCGGCTGCCCCTCGCCCGGCAGGCCGTAACTGGTCTCCCAGCTGAGGTCGCCGAGGAGGACGTCGACCTGGAAGTGCTCGTCGAAGGCCTGACGTTCGAGGAACGCCGCCTCGAAGGCGTCGCGGAGCGCGGCGATGGCATCGGTGAAGACGTGGTCGAGCATGTGCCGGCGACGCTACTCGTACCTGTCGTGGGCGGGATGACAGAATCGCGCCATGTCGCTCGTCATCGTCGAAACCACACGTGTCGCCGCCAAGGGTGCCGCAGCCAAGGGTGCCGCAGCCGGTTCGCAGCAGTCGGTTGCCACCCTCACGCTGAACAACCCGGATGAGCGCAACACGCTCACCGCGCCGATGGTGGCCGAGATCGTCGCCGCGATGGACGCCATCGAAGCCGACCAGACGATCGGTGCGATCGTCGTCACGGGTGCGGCGCCGGCGTTCTGTGCGGGCGCCAACCTCGGCAACCTCGCCGAGTCGTCGGAGCAGAGCCTCGGGTCGATCTACGAAGGTTTCCTGAGGATCGCCAGGAGCCCGCTGCCCACGATCGCGGCGGTGAACGGCGCCGCGGTCGGTGCAGGCATGAACCTGGCCCTCGGCTGCGATCTGCGTCTGGCGGCGCGGCGCGCCCGGTTCGACACGCGGTTCCTGCAGATCGGCATCCATCCCGGTGGCGGCCACACGTGGATGTTGCGGCGCATCGTCGGTCCCCAGGCGACGTTCGCCGGCGTCGTGTTCGGTGAGGTGATGGACGGCGCAGAGGCCGAGCGTGTCGGGCTGGTGCACCGCTGCGTCGACGACGACCAACTGCTCCCTGTCGCCCTGCTGATGGCCGGCCGAGCGGCTGGCGTGCCACGTGAGCTCGTGATCGAGGTGAAGAAGACGATCCAGGCAATGGCCGACGTCGACACCCATCCCGCGGCAGTGAAGCGCGAACTCGATCCGCAGGTCTGGAGCACGCGTCAGCCCTGGTTCGCCGAACGGATCGCCGCGCTCCAGGCGTCGATCACGTCGCGTCCGAAGCCCTAGAACAGCCCTGACCTGGTGAATCGGGCGCGGGCCGGCGAAAGCGCACACAAAAGTTACATCAGTGCTCTTTCGCCACTGCACCGCCGGGTTTACGGTTTGCCCACGGGAAAGCTCTTCCGCCCGTACGTTCCGAGACACAACGGAGGTACTGATGAGCCAACGGCATCGCAGCCCCGAAGCGGCCCCACCGCCGCCGAAGATGGATCTGCGGGCACACGCCCACAACGAGCGGCATCGCATCAACAGCGAACTGCAGGCCGTTGCCGCCCAGGTGAGCGCCGGGTACGAACCCGAGGACGTTCACGAGCCGGGCCGGGCTTGGGTACCGCTCCACCACCACGATGCCGAGAAGGCCAAGGCCCATTCGGGCAAGACCAGCACGAAGCACTGGAAGATGAAGATGTGGAAGCGTCGCACCTCGGTGCGTCAGGCCAAGGCACAAGCGATCCGGCTGGCCGGGGAGTGACGGTCCGCGGTCTTTGCTGACCGCTCAAAGGGTCCAGGCGTCGCGCAACTCGGTGCGACGGTCGCGCCACTCCTCCGCGGTGATCGCGAAGCGCATGTGGTCTTCCCAAGTGCCGTTGATCTCGAGGTAGCGAAGCGCGATCCCTTCCTCGCGCAACGCGAGCTTCTCCACCACGCGCCGGCTGTTCGCGTTGCGCGGCACGATGCAGATCTCGAGGCGGTGCAGGTGCAGCTCCTCGAACGCGAACCCGATGAGCAAGACGAGGCCCTCGGCGATGTAGCCGTGCCCGGCGCGATCACGATCGATCCAGTATCCGACGGTGCCGCATTGCAGAGCCCCGCGGACGATGTTGTTGAGGTTGACCTCCCCGGCGAAGGCGTTGTCGACGAAGAGGCCGAATCCGTACGCAGTGCCGCCCTGCCGCTCGCGGTCGCGGCTGGCACACCGCGAGCTGAACGCGTCACGAGACCTGGTGGGATCGGCGAGGCGACTGGACCGGGCCGGCTCCCACGGCACGAGCCACTGCTCGTTGCGCACGCGCACGTCGGTCCACTGCGGGAAGTCGCCCGGAGTGAGCGGTCGCATCATCACGCGCCGTCCGTACAGCCGCAGACCGCTGACCGATGGCATCGACGGATGCCCGAACGGGACGGACGGGCTCATACCGACCGGCTCATCCGAAGGGATCCGCGGCGCGGATCGTGATTTCGGGGAGGTGGAGCCGACGCATGATGGCGACGAGTATGCAACACCCGGCGACGACCGGCACGACCTGAGATGCGTCGAGTCCCGGGTTGCGGCGCCGGTCGATCTCGGGTTCGGTGGCAAGCGTGCGGAATACGTCCTCGGCCGCGTCTCGGGTGAGCAAGAACGGCAACACCGGTGGAGCCCCGATCTCCACCGCGGCGATGGCCTCCATCTGCGGTCCGACGACCGACGCAGCGCTGCCGACCACGCCGGGGAGCTCTCGCACTACATCGTCGAGATGATCGGTGACCATGCCGATCGCGTTGGCGAGCTCCTCGGCCCGGGGTGGGTCGGATCGAAGGGCGGCGGAGAGGAGGTCGTCGACGCCGATCAGCATGATGTGTTCGGCATCGCCGCCGACGACGGTGGTGGCCGCGGCAGCCACGGTGATCAGGGTGTGGCTCACAGGCGTGATGGCGTTTGCCGGTCGGTGGCGCGCAGCCGCTGTTCGACCCAGGCGCCGACCGGATCGCTTCCGCCTGCCAAGAACCATGCGTAGTGGGCGTGCAGGCACTTGATGCCCTGCCGGGTGCCGGCGACGCCCCCGGATGGTCGCGGACCTGTGTGTGCCGACGGAATGGCCTCGTCACGTTCGGCTGCGTAGCGCCGGTGCGCCGCGGCGACCGCCAGACTCGAGTCGGCTCACCGCGAGCACCTCGGCGGGACCGATCAGCCAGTACCGGGTCGGCATCGGCGAGCCGTCGTCGAGGATCGGGTCGTTCCTCAGCACCACTGGGTCACCATCGCGACCACGCACCACCACCTCGAAGTTGCCTCGCGGCACGCGACCGAGCAGCTCGGCGATCCGCGATCGGTCGTCGGTGGTCGGTCGCTCCTCTTCGCTGGCGGGGGAGGTGATGGCGTCGCCTGTCCCGTTCAGCGCTTGCCCATCCGTCGCAGCACGAACAGCAGGATCGCCAGGCCGACGATGACCGGCAGCGCCCTCTTCAACACCGCCGTTCCGGCGACTCCCGACAGCTCGATCGGCTCGTTCGCCGGCCCCTCGATCTTGCGCACCGTCGGGGCGGCCGGCGCACCGCTAGCTGTGTCGGTTGGCGGCGGCGTCTCCGCAACGGGTGTAGCGGCGGCAGGCTCGGCTGCGGTCGCCGGGGCTTCGAGCATCGTGTTCAAGTTCGTGGCGAACTGGGACATCAGCTTCTTGCTCACGTCGCCCATGATGCCCCGCCCGAACTGGGCGACCTTGCCCGTAACCCGTAGGTCGGTCTCGACGACGCACTTGGTCACGGACGCGCTGATCGACTGCAGCGAGGCGGTGATCATCGCATCGGCGTTGCCCTTGCCGGTCGTGTCGCGGCCCTCACCGTGCAACACGGCGCGATGGCTCTCGTCGTCTCGTTCGACGAAGCTGGCCTGACCTTTGAACGCCGTCGCGATCGCGCCGAGCTTCACCTTGACGACGCCGCGGTACACGTCGTCTTCGATCTCCAACAGCTGCGCGCCTGGCATGCACGGCGCGATCCGCTCGAGATCGGTGAGGACGACCCAGGTCTCGCCGATCGGGCGATTGACCACGAACTCGTTCACGAGCTTCTCCATTGCTGCGCATCCTCCAGGGTGTCGATGTCGAACGCGGACCCCTCGCAATCGATCTCGTGGACGAGCGCGGGATGGTCACGTAGGAGCGTCCGGGCGCCGCCGTCTCCCGTGCTCGCGAGCATCGGCCAGAGCGACCGGTGCAGGCGAACGGGATGGGGGCCCCGGCGGCCATCATACGCGGCGACCACGATGAGATGCTCGGGTGGTGCCGCGGCGACGGCTCGCCACGCCGTTGGGGCGATGCCGGGCTGATCGGCGAGACCGATCAGCACGAAGTCGGCGTGGCGCTGCTCGGCGGCCGAGACGGCGACCTGGATCGACGACGCCTGGCCACTCGCCCAGTTCGGGTTGTGCCGGACCTCGACGGCTTCGGGCAAGGTCAGCTGGACCGCGCCGGTGACGACGATGACCGGGCCCTCGATCACCCGGTCGCCGGTCTCGTCGCTGGTCTGGTCGATCGTGGCGGCGATCAGGTTGGCCACCGACTGCTCGATGACCGAACGGCCGGCCAGGCTGCGGGCGAGGAGCTTGTGGGTGGCCCCGGCGTAGCGCGTGCCACCTCCGGCAGCTAGCAGGGCGGCCACGATCGTCACGGGCGCAGGTTAGGCGTCGGCGTGGCGAGCCCGGAGGCGATGCCCGATGCGGCGACCAATATTACGAAATGATGACGACCCGCTTGGACATTGCGAAATGATGACGGTAGGGTTACCGGCTTGAAACGTTCGACATCCATTCGTCATGCTGTGCTGGCCGCCGCTATCGCCGCCGCCGGCATCTCCACCGCCCTTCCCACATCGGCACACGCCGTTGCCGTCGAGCAGGGTCGCCGCATCGACGATCCCGTGGCCCAGCAGGCCAACCAGGCGCTGGCCCTGCTGAACGAGGCCACCGAAACGGGCGACGCCAAGGTGCAAGCCGCCTACGAGAAGGCCCGCGCCGAGATCGCCGTGGCGATCGCCGCCCGCATCGGGTCCGATGTCTTGCCGCTGAGCGCGGCCTGGGCGAACGCCGACGTGGTCCACCAACGGGCGCTGATGGCAGCACTCGGCCAGCTCGGAGTGCCATACCGTCGCAACACCAGCAAGCCGGGAGTCAGCTTCGACTGCTCCGGCCTCACCACCTACGCGTGGGCCCAGGCCGGGTACTCGCTGCAGCGCTCGAGCGCCGCGCAGATCCGCACTGCGGCGGCGATCACGATCGAGACCGCGCAAGCCGGTGACCTGGTGTACTACCCGGGTCACATCTCGATGTGGCTCGGAGTCGACCGGGCGATGGTGCACTCGCCGCAAACCGGTCGCACCGTCGAGGTCGACGTGTTCTCGGCCAAGAAGCGGCTCCGCTTCGCCGATCCCACAATCTGACCGCGAGCGCCGACCGCGATTTCGGTCGCTCAGGTGTGGATCGGGCCATCGGCGTCGCGCAGTGACGGCACCGAGCGACCGGTACGTCTGGCGATGATCTCGGCACAGATCGAGATCGCCGTCTCCTCTGGCGTCCGTGCGCCGAGGGAGAGCCCGATCGGCGACATCAGCCGTTGCAGTTCGCCAGGCGCCACGCCGGCGTCGAGCAACCGCTCGGTGCGCCTGGCGTGCGTGGTGCGGCTGCCCATCACCCCGATGTAACCCACATCGGTGGACAGGGCGCCTCGTACCGCGGGCACGTCGAACTTCGGGTCGTGGGTGAGGATGCACACCGCGTCGCGCTGGCCGAGCAGGTGACCGCGTTCGGCGAAAACCGGACCCGGCCACGACACCACGACCTCGTCGGCGGCCGGGAATCGACGCCTGGTGGCGAAGATCTCGCGGGCATCGCAGACCGTCACCCTGTAGCCGAGCACCTTGGCGACACGCGACAGTGCCGCGGTGAAGTCGACCGCGCCGAAGATGAGCATCTGCGGTGGCGGTGCCCAGCTCTCGACGAAGACCGAAACGGTCGGGGCGTTGACGAGATCTTCGGGGGTGGTTTCGCCGTCGGGCCCGTAGTGCCGAACACCCGAGCGCCCGGCCTC
>VFMC01000034.1:0-12799 GCA_006515795.1 Acidimicrobiaceae bacterium
TGTCGGGCGTCGTTGTCGGAGCCGAGTGCCCAGATCAAGGACACGGACTTTGACGGCGACAGCGTCAGGTCGAAGCCGACCACGTCGAGGTCGTGCGCGGTCATCTTGAAGCCGTCGGGATGGACGCCGGAGAAGGCTCTGGTGAGTTGCTCGCGGTCCGCCACACCGCTGAGTCCGTCGGCGGCGGCGAGGCTCCCGACCCATCGGCCGGCGGCGCGGCCACCTTCCGAGAGGTACTCCTCTCGGCCTTCGATGACCTCTCGTTCGTAGTAGTCGAGGTCGCGGCACTTGGAGATCGTCAGCAACGGTGTGCGCTCCTTCACCTTTGGTGCATTGGTGTGGAAGTTGCTGATCTGTCCGAAGGACGGATCAGCTGGGGTTCCCGGCGCGACGTGATGCGCCGATGTGTGTTCGGGTGAGCGGCCGTGCGGGTGGCTCAGCGCTCGATCACGCTGCAGGAGGTCGACGGCAGTCGGGGTCCATGAAGCGGATGAGGGCAGTGCGCGGGATGCGCTTCTGCTTGCCGAGCCATACGAACGGCAGGCCCGAGCGGCCGGCGCTGCAGTCGAACTCGACGGTGAGCTCGTAGGTCTTCGACCGGCCGAGCTGCAGCACCTTGGCTGCCTGTTCGACGGTCAGGAATAGGGGAAGGTCGTCCAGCACGGCCCACGTCCTTTCAGAAGTGTCCAACATCGGAACGGGAGTATGCGCGCGACTTCAGTAAGAAAGTCAAGCACTACGTTTCTGTAGTGCTAGAGTCAGCTCCGTGGTAGGACGAAGCAAACAGCGACCGGCCGCCAAGCCGGCGATGACGGTTCACCAGATCGTCGCCTACAACTTCCGACGTGCTCGCGAGGAAGAGGGCTGGACGCAGTCACAGACGAGCGACTACCTCGAGCCCTTCCTCGGCTACCGGCTGAATCAGGCTGGTGTGTCCGCGATCGAGAAGACGTTCGACAGCGAGCGGCGGCGCAACATCGACGTGGCTGAAGTGGTCGCCTTCTCGCGCTGCTTCAGGAAGCCGATCGGCTGGTTCTTCCTCCCTCCGCCCGGCACTGGGGCCGATCGAGTGGAGCCGGCGACCGATGATCGCTACGAACTGCGCGCCGCCGACCTGACGACGCTGGTGGTGGGTGGGCCCACCGGGTGGGAGTCCTTCCTCGACCGCATCACAGATCTGCTCAAGACCGACCCGGACGAGGTGTGGACCGCCATGCAAGCTGCGTTCGCCGGGATCAAGCGGACGACCTGGGAGAAGCAGATCGACCTTCGTCGTCGAGCCCTGCAGCACGAGACGATGGCGCGTTTCGCTGGGCCTGAAGATGAGGTCATCACCGGGATGGCGGCGTTGCTGGTGGAGCTCGTCAAGATGACGCCGGTCGGGATGTTGAAGCTTCGAGGAACTGATCCCGAGGAAGCGTTGCGCTTGCTCGCCGAGGGAGACCGAGCCGTGCAGCCGTTGATCGACAAACACCGACGAGACGAAGAAGCCGGTCTCCCGAGTCAGGGCACGTTCGCTGAGCTCACGGAGATCGACCTGCTCGAGGCGCTCGGCCTTCCGGATCCAGAGGAGTGACCATGCGCGGCTCGGTGGTGAAGAAAGGAACTCGTTGGTACGTCAAGATCGAGCTCGACCCTGATCCATCCACTGGGCAGCGCCGGCAGAAGTGGCACTCGGGGTACAACACGAAGCGCGAGGCCGAGCGTGCTCGCATCGACCTGCTCTCGAAGTTCGATCGCGGTGAGTACGTCGAGCCATCGCACCAGACCGTCGCCGACTACTTCGCCGATTGGCTGAAGGCCACGGAGCACACGGTGAGGCCATCGACGTTCGACTCCTATTCGCGCAACGTGAAGAACCATGTCGTCGCTCACATCGGATCCGTCCGTCTCACCAAGGTCGACGCGGGCGTGCTCAACGGGCTGTACGCAGAACTTTTGACGTCCGGTCGTTGCAAGCCGTCGAGGACCGGCAAGGGCTACTCGCCAGAGGTGGTCGAGCGAGCGACCGAACTTCGTTCGCAGGGTGTGTCGCTCGCGGCAACCGCCGAGCAATTGCGCGCCGAGTTCGTCGAGGCCGAACACATCACCAAGGACACGCTCGCCTCGCTGCTGCGGGCCGGCGTCTCCACTGCGACGCCGGCAAGGGCGAGGCCCGGTCTCGATCGGCGGACGGTCAACTACGTCCACACGATCATCCATCGAGCGTTCAAGGATGCGGTGCGATGGGGTCGCCTCGCCAGGAACCCAGCCGACGCGGCCAACCCACCACATGGCGGCCAGAAGTCCGACGGCATCCACGCATGGGACGCTCCGACGTTGCGGGCCTTCCTCGACGCGTCATCTCGTGCCAACGACCGGCTGCAAGGATTGTGGGTGCTGCTCGCCACCACCGGCATGCGTCGCGGCGAAGCGATCGGCCTTCGGTGGTCCGATCTCGACCTCGATGCCGCCCGGCTACGCGTCGTGCAGACGATCATCCAGACGCGGAGCGAGGTGATGATCGGCGAACCGAAGACCACGCAAGGCCGCCGGCCGATCGCGCTCGACAGGGGCACAGTCGCTGTGCTGCGCGAGCACCGCCGACGCATGCTCGAAGAACGGATGCTGATCGGCCCGGACTTCAACGACCAAGGCCTCGTGTTCCATCAGCCCGACGGCAGCTGGCTCCACCCGGATGCGGTCAGCGAGATGTTCCTCCGCCGAGTGCGCCGGTACGGCCTGGAGCGCCTCACCCTCCACGGCCTGCGACACACGTGGGCGACGCTCGCCCTCGAGGCGGGAATCCACCCCCGAGTTGTGCAAGAGCGCTTCGGTCACTCGACAATCTCAATCACCTTGGGCATGTACAGCCACGTCGGCCCAACGCTCCACGACGAAGCCGCCGAGACCATCGCGAGTCTGTTCATCGGCTGATGGTCCTTGTACGAATGCCTCTGGAAGGTGCACCGAGCGGGCTTCGGCCTCACGTTCGTCCGGCCGCGGTACAGTCAATCCCATGACGGATGACCAGCTCAAGACAGCAATCGGTGGCGGACTGGTCGCGTGGATCGGGCTGAGTCTTGCGGGGGCCGCTCCTGCCGTCGGTGGCATCGGCTTCGTGGTTGCTGTGGTCGCAGCGATCGTCCTGTTTATGCGGAAACGCAACGGGCAGGGCCCGAGCGCGTAGGTCCACTAGAGACTTGCCGATCTCGGCCTTCGTAGGTCGTGACTAACGGATCTCCACCCATGCGAGGCGAGGGGTGAGGGAGCGCCCGTGCGATCTGTCCAGAGACTCGAGTTCCTGATTCACGGTCTCGGAGCGAACACCACCGACGCCGAGGCAATCGCCTCGGGGACGGGGGAATACTGGCAGAATGAAGATCTCGCAAAGCGATCGCCGGCGATGGACATCTACGATCACCTCAGCGATACCGACCGGACCAGAGGGTCAGCCAGCTCACCCTCTGGGTAGCGAGGTCGCTGTCATCGACCTTGTCGAAGTCCCTGCGATCGGCCCCGTGGCAGTTGCCGTTCCCCGGCCGTCCCTGCTGCTTCTCGGGCCAGCCGAACATCACCTTCGAAGGGCGGCCCGGCTACGGGATGCGGTGAAGAAACAGATCGGTCGACCGAAGTGGACCCAGCCTGGATTCGAGCTGAAGTTCACGAACGAGTCGTTGGTGTTTGACTTCTTCGAGCACGCTATGGCCGGAATCGTCCTGGCTCATTGCGCTCTCGACAACCTACTCAACGAGCTCCTGCCGCGTGATTTCGTCTTCTCGGCGGATGACGGCAAGAGTTGGACCCGAGCCGAAATCGAGAGCGGGATGGGCGTTGAGCGCCGGCTTACGCAGGTCGCAGCTTCAGCCACCGGACGTCCAAACATTCGCTCGGAAAGTCCGACCCTCTTCGACAAGGCGATGAGGCTCAAGGGGCTGAGAGATGACCTCGGCCACGCGAAGCAAGATCGGGGCTACGGCGGTCCTCATCGATACCGGACGATCTTCAGCGACCTGTTCGAAGTCGACTTCCTAGACATCGGCGCGACAGTCCACAAGATCGGTGATCACTACGGTTGGGGATGAGTAGCAGCTCGCCGCTGTGAACGGTCGGGAAATTCGCCCGACTCTTGTGACAGCCACCTATCTCGGCACGGGTAATCCTCACGACCGTTCGGCCGGTGGCCGATCTAGCAGTTGTCGGCCACCGCTTGCATGAGGGCCGGGAGGCCTTCGTTTGACAGGCCGACGGCGCGAACGTGGTCGAGCACGTACTCCGTTGCGCAGCTACCGTTGAGGTTGTACTGAGGGATCACAACCCCGAGCATCATTCCCGCCTGGCTACACCCGGCGGACGATTCTCCCGCTCGAATGCACGCCTCGAAGAACGCCACCTCGTCCGTCGCGGTGAAGCCGCCGCTGCTTGCCGCCTGATCGGAGCCGCCAGCCTTGTCATCGCCGCAGGACGAGACCAGACAGAGGCAACCAGCGAGGATCATTGACCGGACTGCGAACACACGTTGACAATAGGCGCTCAGCTTCGTCAACAGCGTGCTCGCAGTCTTCGACGCTGTGGAGGAGCATGGTCTCGAGTGAACGGACGCATCAGATACGTCGGTGAGATCGGTGACGGACTGCAGCCGGCTGTCAGCGCGATCGCGGGCCGAACAGGCACCGTGTCAAGAGCCGTGTCAAGTCCGTGTCAAGTCCGCTCCGGTAGAAGACCGGTAGAAGTCGGCCGTCCCAGAAGCAAAAAGACCCCAGCTGAGCTGGGGTCTTCCAGTGGGCGAGGGGGGACTTGAACCCCCACATCCTTTCGAATACTGGCACCTGAAGCCAGCGCGTCTGCCATTCCGCCACTCGCCCGAGTGGAAGTGCTCACGCTAGCAACTCACGCCGAAGTGCCCAACCCTGCCCACCGCTGCCCGACGCTCGCGACACGGTTCCACCTGGCCACAGAAGTACCCTGTGAGCGTCATGGGCTTACAGTCCTTCGAGCGTGCTCTAGAGAATATGGTCGAGGTCGTGTTTACGCGTTCCAACCGCAGCAGCATCCGCCCAGTCGAACTGGGCCGCCGTCTCCTCCGTGAGATGGACGATCACCGCAACGTCGACGTGCATGGTCGCCGCATCGTGCCCAACGCGTTCACCTTCCACCTGAGTGCACGCGACCATGCCGGCTTCGCCGAGATCGAGCACGCGCTCAACCACGAGCTGTGCGAGGCAGCCCGCGAGTACGCACGCGACGAGGGCTACCACCTCGTCGGGCCGGTGAGCGTTGCGTTGCTCGTCGACAACGAACTGAAGGCGGGCCGGTTCGGCGTGCAGTCGTCGCTGCGTGAAGCCGGTCCCGCACCGGTCGTGCCGGAGCCGGCGATCTTCGAGGCCGTCGCGTTCGAGCCTGTGGCCGCGCCGTCACCGGTCCTCGTCGCCGACGCACCCCCGATGGTGGTGCCGTTCGAGGCCGCACCGGTCCTGATCGCGACACCCACACCGTCGGCGACGACGCACGTGGCCACCGCTCGGCTGCAGCTGCCGTCGGGGCAGCGCGTGAACATCGAGGCCGGCGTCGTCTCCATCGGACGACTTCCCGAGTGCACGGTCGCGCTCACCGATCCGAACGTGAGCCGCCGCCATGCAGAGATCCACCCCGGGGAACCGATCATGGTCGTCGACCTCGGATCCACCAACGGCACGAAGGTGAACGGGCTGCGCATCGCCGGGCGCCAAGCGCTCGTCGACGGCGACATCATCAGCCTCGGCGGCACCCATCTCCGTTTCGAGGCGGCGCGCACGTCGGCATGACCGATCAGCTCCTCGAGATCCTCAAGTTCGCGCTGCTGGCGCTGCTCTACCTCTTCTTCGCGCGTGTGCTGTGGGCCGTGTGGAGCGAGGTCCGCGGCCCGCGGGTCGGCCACGTGGCGATGCTGCCGACCGACCTCGAACCGAGTGACCCCACGCTTCCAGCCACGATTCCCCCTCCGGCCGCACGCGCCAAGCGACCGAAGTACGGCGCCGTCGGCAAGCTGGTTGTGATGCAGCCGCGTGAGCGCAAGGGTGCAACGTTCACCGTCACAGCTGAGATCACGATCGGCCGTGCCGCCTCTTGCACGATCGCGATCCTCGACGATTCGTTCGTGTCGCAAGTGCATGCCCGACTCTTCCAGGCCGATGGTGGCACATGGGTCGAAGACCTCGGCTCGACCAACGGCAGCTACCTGAACGGCGCCAGGTTCTCGGTGGCTCACCCGATCACCAGGGGCGACCGGTTGCAGATCGGCTCCACCATCTTCGAGGCGAACTGATGGCTGCGTTGCACTGGGGCGCGGCCACCGACGCCGGCCGGGTGCGCGACGAGAACGAGGATGCCTTCGTCGCCGAGCCGATGGTCTTCGTGGTCGCCGACGGCATGGGCGGCCATCAGGCGGGCGAGGTGGCCAGTGCCCTCGCCGTGAGCACCCTGCGCGAACGGCTGCATGCCGGTGCAACGAGTGTCGACGTGGTGGTCGCCGCCGTGGTCGAGGCGAACGCGGCGATCTTCCAGACCGCCCACAACAACGTCGAGCAGCGCGGCATGGGCACCACCCTCTCCGCCATCGCCGTGCTTCCCCCCACGGTCGAACGCCAGGAGCAACTGGCGCTGGTGAACGTCGGCGACAGCCGGGTGTACCTGTGGCGTCGCGGCGAGCTCACCCGAGCGACGGTGGATCACAGCTACGTGCAGGAACTGCTGGCCACGGGGCACATCACCGAGGCCGAGGCGCGCAGCCACCCACGGCGCAACATCGTCACCCGCGCACTGGGCATCGAGCCCTCTGTGCGCGTCGACGCATGGCTCCTGCCGCTGGTCCGCGCCGACCGCTTCGTCCTCTGCAGCGACGGCCTCGTCGACGAGGTCATCGACGAGGACATCCTCGACGTCATCGTCGCCAACAACGACCCGCAAGAGGCCGCCGACGCGCTGGTGGCAATCGCCATCGCCAACGGCGGTCGCGACAACGTGACGGTGATCGTGGTGGACGTCGTCGACGGCATCGATCCCGATGAGTACCTCGCCGGGCTCTCCGAAGCAGACACCGAGGACATGACCGTCGAGCTCTCACGCCGACTCTCCGAAGCAGACCCGCTTCCTCCCACGGAAGAGATCCCCGTCACCGAGTCGCGGTTGAAGCGCCGGCTCGGGAGGCAGTTGAGTGCCGGCACGTTCCTGATGTTCCTCCTCGGCGCGATGGCGCTCACCGTGATCGGCACGCTCATCGCCGTCGCCGTCACCAACTCCACCGATCAAGCCCCGACGACAACGACCACCACCACCACCACCACGACGAGCACGACCACCACGACGACACCGACGAGCACGACCACGGGGTCATCGTCGCCATCCATCACACCCGCCGCGGCCAACACCGCGGTGCCCGAGGGCGGCACGACGAACAGCGCTCCATGAGCACCGCTTCACCGATCGCCTCCGCCCGCCGGAGCACCGAGCTGGGACTCGTGATCATGGCCGGGTGCATCACGGCCGCGGCCTACACGCTCGCCTCGCTCGGCAAGAACGCCGAGATCCCTCCGATCATCGTTCCGTTCCTGATCGCGCTGCTCGGCCTGTTGGTGGGCGCGTGCATCGTCACCCGGCTCTTCGCCAGGGGCGCCGACGCAACCCTGCTCCCCCTCGTGGCGCTGCTGCACGGCCTCGGCTACGTGATGATCACGCGCCTCAACGACCGCCTGGCCGGTCTGCAGACCACGTGGACCTTCATCGCCATCGTCGCCTACACCGGCGTGCTGATCGTGGTGCAGCGCACCTCCGACCTGGCCCGCTACACGTGGACGTTCTTCACCGTCGGCGCCGGGCTGCTGGTGCTCCCTCTCGTGCCCGGCATCGGCAGGAGCTTCGGTGGTGCACGCATCTGGGTGAGCATCGGGCCGATCAACTTCCAGCCGGGAGAGTTCGCCAAGATCGCGCTGGCGCTGTTCTTCGCCGGCTACCTCGCCGAACGACGCGAGCTCATCGCGATCAACTCCTGGCGCATCGGCCCGCTCCACCTGCCCGAACCACGGCACCTCCTGCCGATCGCGATGGCGTGGGTCTTCGCCGTGGTCGTGATGGTGGGCCTAAAGGACCTCGGCACCTCGTTGTTGTTCTTCGCGCTGTTCGTGGTGATGCTCTGGGTGGCCACCGAGCGGGCGAGCTTCCTCGCGATCGGTGTCGTCCTGTTCTCCGTCGCCGCGTACACGGCGTGGCTCCGCTTCCCCAACGTGCAGACCCGCGTGGCCATCTGGCGCGACCCGTGGTCGCAGTACGAGGGCCGCGGCTACCAGATCGTGCAGGGCATGTTCGCGTTCGCCAACGGAGGTGTCGGCGGCACCGGCCTCGGCCTCGGCAACCCGAACAAGATCCCCGAGGTGAAGAACGACTTCATCTTCGCCGCGTTCGGCGAAGAACTCGGCCTGCTCGGCGCCACCGCGATCATCATCGCCTTCCTGCTGATCATCGGCGGCGGCCTCCGTGTGGCGATCCGCGCCGAGCGCCCGTTCGAGAAGATCCTCGCCACCGGCCTCACCACGATCATCGGCTTCCAGGCGTTCATCATCATCGGTGGGGTGGTGCGCGTCGTGCCGCTCACCGGAATCACCCTGCCGTTCGTGAGCTACGGCGGCTCCAGCCTGCTCGCCAACTACGTGCTGCTGGCGCTGCTGATGCGGATCAGCGACTCCACGGCACGCCGGCTCGGTGAGGTTCCCGATGATCTCACCGTCGGCGAACGGCTCGAAGCGCGGCGCGCCGCGCGGCTCGCCAAACGTCAAGCCCGTCAAGCGCGCCACAACGACCGCCAGACCACCCGCGACTTCAATCGCCCCCGTGGCCCGATCGTCACCGCCGACGGTGTGGTCGTGGCCGACAGCGTTGCGTCGGCGCCCGGCGACTCGTTCAAGTACCAGCGGCGCTACCCCACCGGCGACCTGTTCGCCGGCATCACCGGGTACTACACGTTCAACTTCGGTAGCACGCAGCTCGAACGCACCCAAGGCCAAGTGCTGCTCGGCACTACCGCTGCCCAGCGGGTGCAGGCGATCACCGGGCTGCTGGGCGGCTCCGACAACAGCGGTTCGGTGCTGCTCACCATGCGCAACGACGTGCAGCAAGTGGCCAAGGACGCGCTGAAGGACCCTACGACCGGAGAGATGCGGGAGGGTTCGGTGGTGGTGATGGAACCCTCGACCGGAGCGATCCTGGCGATGTACAGCTTCCCCACCTTCGATCCGAACCTGGTCGCCGTGCACGACAGCGAGACGGCTCGCAACGTGCTCGACTTCCTCAACAACTACCCCGGCAAACCGCTGCTCGCCAACGCCTACCAGGAGCGGTACATGCCGGGTTCGAGCTTCAAGGTGATCACCACCGGCATCGCCCTCGAGAACGGCGTCACCGATCTGCAGCGCGTGTTCCCGGTGGAAACCGAGTACATCCCTCCCCAGACGACCGACCCGATCGCGAACTACGGCGGCAAGGCGTGCGGTGGCACGATGATCGAGGTGTTCTACCGCAGTTGCAACATCCCCTTCGCGCGGATGGCCCTTGAGCTCGGCCCCGAACGGATGGTGGCGGGCACCACCGCGTGGGGCATCGGCGAACAGCTCCCGATCGATCTGCCCGAAGCCGTGGCCAGCTCGTTCGGAGTCGTCGAAGACTTCACCGAGGCGCTGCCGTTGCTCGCCATCGGCGGTTTTGGCCAAGGCAGCGACGTGATGGTGCCGCTGCACATGGCGATGGTGGCGGCCACAGTCGCCAACGGCGGCCGGATGATGGCGCCCTACGTGGTCGACGCAACCCGCTTCCACGACGGCTCGGTGCTCGAACGCACCCGCCCGAGCGTGTGGCGCACGCCGATCTCACCGCAGACCGCAACCCAGCTCAACTCGTTGATGGTGGGGGTGGTGAACCAGGGCACCGGCACCGCCATGCAGCTCGCCAACGGCATCCAGGCCGCCGGCAAGACCGGCACCGCCCAACTGAACGCGACCGGCGAACCGCAACGCTCGCACGCCTGGATCATCGGGTTCGCTCCGGCCGAGAGCCCTCGCTACGCGGTGTCGGTGGTGCTGAAGGGCACCAACGACGAGATCAGCGCCGGCACCGGCGGGCGTCTCGCCGGCCCCATCGCCAAACAGGTCTTCGACTACCTCTTCGCCTCCGAGGCGCAACCATGAACCCGCACCAGCTCCCCGCGCAGTCACGCACCGGCTGCACTCGGTATCCTCCCTCCACCGCGTCGTGCACTCGTGCGCGCACGAGAAGTAGGCACCTGTGACAGACAACAACGAGCGCATCGTCTTGAACGATCGCTACGAGATCCAGAACCGCATCGGACGCGGCGGCATGGCCGACGTGTTCCTCGCCCGCGACCTCCTGCTCGATCGACCGGTCGCGATCAAGGTGCTGTTCCCCGAGTTCGCCACCGACCCGAACTTCGTCGAGCGCTTCCGCCGCGAGGCACAGTCGGCAGCGAGCTTGAACCACCCCAACATCGTGAGCGTGTACGACTGGGGCAAGTACTCCAACACCTACTTCATGGCGATGGAGTACGTGCAGGGCCGCACGCTTGCCGACATCCTCCGCGCCAACGGGCACGTCAGCTCGGTGCAGGCCGCCGAGATCGCCAGCGAGGTGTCGGCCGCGCTCAGCTTCGCCCACCGCAACGGCGTGGTTCACCGCGACATCAAACCGGCCAACATCCTCATCGGCTCGGCCGGTCAGGTGAAGGTGGCCGACTTCGGCATCGCCCGGGCGATGAACGCTCCCACCGAGAGCAACCTCACCCAGGTGGGCTCGGTGATGGGCACGGCCACCTACTTCTCGCCCGAGCAGGCCCAGGGCGGGCAACCCGATCCGCGCAGCGATCTGTACTCGCTCGGGATCGTGCTGTACGAGATGGTGGCCGGCACACCGCCGTTCACCGGCGAGAACCCGGTGAGCATCGCCTACAAGCAGGTGCACGACAACCCGCGACCGCTCAACCAGTTGGTGGCCGACGTGCCCCGACCGTTCGAGGCGATCGTCGCCAAGCTGCTCGCCAAGAGCCCCGACATGCGCTACACCGACGCCGACGCGGTGCGCGACGACCTGCGCCGGTTCCGGTCCGGCGAACCGGTGAAGGCGCTGTCCACGGTCGCGCCGCCGGCACCGGCAACCCTTCCCACCACAGCCATGGCACGCACCACGGCCGTGCCGGCAACCGCCGTTGCGGCACGCACCACGGCGATGCCCAGCCAGCGCCAGCCACAACCGCAGCAGCAAGTTGCCTACGCCGAGCCGAACCGCAACGGGCTGTACGCGGTGCTCGGGTTCATCGCCGTCATCGCCCTCGTGGTAGGCGGCGTAGTGCTCTACAACGCACTCACCAAGACCGATCCGGTCATCGAAGAACCCACCACGGTCGTGGTGCCGAACGTCGTCGGCCTCGAGCTGGAGGCAGCCACGCAGGCGCTCACCGATGCCGGGCTGGAGACCGAGCTCGTCCCCACCGAGAACGCCGAGATTCCCGAGAACCAGGTGTTCCAGACCGACCCCGCTGCCGACACGGTGGTCGAGAAGGACTCGGTCGTGCGCGTCTTCTTCAATCCGATCAAGGAACCTCAGCCCGTTCCCGACGTCGCCGGCCAGAACCTGGAGGAGGCCAAGCGGCTGCTCACCGAGTCGGGATTCCTTGCCGGCACGGTCACATCCGAGGCATCCGACAAGCCGAAGGACACCGTCATCCGCACCGATCCGCCGGCAACCACCTCGCTCACCGTCGGCTCACCGGTCAACATCGTGCTTTCGGCCGGCCCCGACGCCAAGACCATCCCCAACGTCGCCGGCCAGAACCAAGACGCCGCCCGCCAACTGCTGGAAGGCGAACCGTTCAGGTTCGTCGTCACCGCAGTCACCGAGGCGAGCGACACCGTCGTGGCCGGTGGCGTCATCCGCACCGAGCCGGCGATCGGCGGCGAGCTGGCGGTCGGTTCGCCGATCACGATCGTGGTCTCGCTCGGTCTCGAGCTCGTACAGGTGCCGCCCGTCGTCGGGCTCACCGAGGCCCAAGCCCGCAACGCGATCACCGCCAAGAACCTCACCGCGACCGTCACGTTCCTGAACGTCGCCGCGGGCAGCGCCGACGACGGTCGGGTGGTTGCGCAGAACCCTGCGGCCGGCACCAAGGTGGCCCCCGGCTCGGCGGTCGGCCTACAGGTGGGACGCGCTGTCGTGCCGCCCACCACCAGCACCACCACCACGACCAGCACCACGCTGCCTCCCACCACCACTTCGACCACGACCACCACCACCACGGTCGGGCCCTGAACAGCCCGGGCGGCGTCAGCGCAGCGCCGAAACCCCCGCCAGGAAGTTGCCGAGCAGGTCGTGGCCGGCCGCGGTGAGGATGCTCTCCGGGTGGAACTGCACCCCTTCGATCGGCATCGAGCGGTGACGCACACCCATCACCATCCCATCGGCAGTGGTCGCCGTGACCTCGAGGCACGCCGGCACGGTGGAAGGGGCGACCACGAGGCTGTGGTAGCGGGTGGCGATCAGCGGCGATGGCAGACCGGCGAACACGCCGGCGCCCTCGTGCAGCACGGGTGATGTCTTGCCATGCATCAGCTCGGGCGCCCGTTCGATCGTGGCCCCGAACACGTGGCCGATCGCCTGGTGACCGAGGCAGACCCCGAGCACGGGTACGCCCCGCTCGCCGAAGGCGCAGATGGCATCGCAGATGATCCCGGCATCTTCCGGACGACCCGGTCCCGGCGACAGCAGCACCGCGTCGTACCCGCCGGCA
>VFMC01000034.1:12822-21258 GCA_006515795.1 Acidimicrobiaceae bacterium
AGGGCCGCTTCGACGGTGATCTCGTCGTTGCGAACCACCACCGGCTCGGCTCCGAGCTCGCCGAGGTACTGCACCAGGTTGTAGACGAAGCTGTCGTAGCTGTCGATCACCAGAACAAGTGGGCTCGGCATGGCGACAGCGTAGACTCGGCGCCCGTGGCTCCTCCCAAGAGAAAGTCGACCGGCCGTGTCACCCCCAAGGGCACGCGTCCCGGCGAGTCGAACCCGCTCACGAGCCATGCCTCGGCCCATGCATCCGACCATGGCGCCGGGCACGCCGTCGGCGCCTCGTCGCGATACACGCCACCGACCACCAAGGCGATGCTGGAGAGCCCCCGCTGGGTCCCGATCCTGATGACCGTGCTGATCGCCCTCGGCGTGCTCGTCATCCTGCTGCGCTACGTGATCTGGCAAGACACCAACCTGCCCGTGCTGTTCGGGCTGGGCTTCTTGCTGGCCGGTCTCTACACAGCGACGAAGTGGCATTGACCAACTCCACGAAGTGGCATTGACGGCTCCGTGAAGTGGCTTACATCGCTGTAGTTTGACCACAGACTTATCCACACCCTGTGGATCAGTCGAAGATCGGCGCCAGCAGATCCATGTCCTCGAGGCAGTGCTTGGGCGGCGGTGGGTCCTCGTCGGGGGCAAGTGTCAACCTGATCTCCAACCCACAGACACTGCAGCGATACCGCACGTTCACCTTGCGCAGCTCTCCCGCCGGCGGGGGCGGCGGAAGCGCCGTCGTCATGCTCCTGAGCAGGCCTATTCCACTTTTCCACAGCACGACGCCGATGAGGATGCCGGCCCCCACCCAGATCACGGTCGACAGCGTCGGCATGTGCACAACGCTACCGCGCCCCCTCACGACCTCGACCAGCCTCGACCCCGACCTCGACCCAGCGATCTGGGCCGAACCTGTTTCGGCCGCCGAGAAAACATCGGCCCAGATCCTGAACGGGCGGCTGTGGCGCCGTGAGGGCGGTCAGCCGAGCCGTTCGATGATCGTGGCGTTGGCCATGCCGCCACCTTCGCACATCGTCTGCAAGCCGTAGCGGCCACCGGTGCGCTCGAGCTCGTTGAGCAGCGTCGTCATCAGCCGGGCGCCGGAGCAACCGAGCGGGTGGCCGAGAGCGATCGCGCCGCCGTTCACGTTCACCCTGTCCATGTCGGGGTGCAGCTCCTTCTCCCACGCCAGCACCACCGAAGCGAACGCCTCGTTGATCTCCACGAGGTCGATGTCGTCGATGGTCAGCCCGGCACGGGCGAGCACCTTGTGGGTCGAGGGGATCGGCGCGGTCAGCATCATCCGCGGGTCGTCACCGGCAAGCGCGAAGTTCACGAAGCGGGCCCGCGGGGTGAGCCCGAGGGCGACGGCCTTCTCCTCGCTCATGATCAAGATGGCCGACGCCCCATCGGTGATCTGTGACGAGTTGCCGGCCGTGACCCGACCACCTTCCTCAGCCGGACGGAACGCCGGGTTGAGCTGACCGAGCGATGTCATTGTCGTTTCGCGGAGACCCTCGTCGATGCTCATCATCGAGCCATCGGCGCCGAGCACCGGCAGGATCTCGCCCTGGAAGCGACCCTCGTCGGTGGCGCGGCGGGCGTTTGCCTGCGAACGCACCCCGAAGGCGTCCATGTCGTCGCGGCTGATGCCCCACTTGTCGGCGATCAGCTCGGCCGAGATGCCCTGCGGCACGAGGCCACCGGCCGGCGCGTAGCGCGCCCCGACAGCGGGACCGAACGGGAACCCGAACTTCCCGTCGGCCATCGACGATCCCATCGGCACGCGGGTCATCACCTCTACCCCCGCAGCAACGACGACGTCGTAGGCGCCGGCGATCACGCCCTGCGCGGCGAAGTGCGCTGCCTGCTGGCTCGAGCCGCACTGACGGTCGATGGTGGTGCCGGGAACGTGTTCGGGCCAGCCGGCGGCAAGCACCGCGTTGCGCCCGACGTTGGCTGCCTGCTCGCCCACCTGCATCACGCAACCCATGATCACGTCATCGACCAGACCTGGCTCGACGCCCGTCCGGGCAACCAGAGCCTTCATCGTCTCGGCGACCAGGTCGACGGGATGCCAGTCCTTGAGCTTGCCGTTGCGGCGGCCGAGCGGAGTACGAATGGCATCGACGATGACTGCGGTGGGCATGGTGTGCTCCTCGAAGTGTTGGCACGGCGGCGACGGCCCCACGTGCAGGTGGAGTTTGCTGCTTGGAACTTCCTCGACCCAAACCGGAGCGTCGAAGGTCGCGTCCGCACCGCCGTCGAATGCGCGCGAAGCTGCTGCCATGCGCACCGCCACCATTGCCGAACTCGATGCCGTCGTCACGGGGACCACTGCGCCCACGAGGTTCCTCGCGCTGCGAAACGCGCACCCCGATGTACCCGCGTTGCACTCGATGCGCGGCGATGCGCCGGGGTCGTGGAACGTGTGGACCCTCGCCGACTACGCCGACAAGGTGGCCAGGGCGGCTGCCGGACTCGCCGCCAACGGTGTGTCGACCGGCGACCGCGTTCTGCTGATGATGCGCAACCGGCCCGACTTCCACTGGTACGACTTGGCCGCGCAGTTCATCCGCGCTACCCCGGTGAGCATCTACAACTCCTCGTCGCCCGAGGAGATCCAGTACCTGGCCCACCACGCCGAGGCCGAGGTCGCCATCGTCGAGGACGCCGGGTTCCTGGAACGGCTGTTGAAGGTGCGCGGCGAGCTGCCCTCGCTGCAACGCATCTTCGTGATCGACCCGCCAGTCGAAGGCTGCCCGGAGGGAGTGCAGCCGGCCTCCGAGCTGCTCGCCCACGAGCCGGCCGACCTCGACGCGTTGGGCGCAGCCACCTCTCCGGACGACGTCGCCACGCTGATCTACACGAGCGGCACCACCGGTCCCCCGAAGGGCGTGATGATCAGCCAGTACAACGTGGTGTACACGGTGGAGTCGTTGCGTCGGTGCATCGACTTCGACGAGTTCGTCGGCAAGCGCGCCGTCAGCTACCTGCCGATGGCCCACATCGCCGAAAGGATGATGAGCCACTACCAGGGCCTGATGCTGGGCTACAGCGTCTACTGCTGTCCAGATCCGAACCAGCTCAGCAGCTACCTCAAAGAGGTGCACCCGGAGATCTTGTTCGGCGTACCCCGCGTGTGGGAGAAGATCTACAACGGCGTGAACGCGGCGCTGTCCGCCAACCCCGACAACAAGCCCAAGTTCGACGACGCCGTTGCGGCGGCACTGGTGATCAAGGCCGCCGAGCGCGCCGGGTCGATCACCCCGGAGCAACTCGAGACATGGGCGTTCCTCGATTCCGTGGCGTTCGCCGCCGTGCGCGCGCTAATCGGCCTCGACGCGGTGCAGGTTGCCGTCACTGGGGCCGCGGCGATCCCGCGTCCCGTACTCGAGTGGTACAACGCGGTCGGACCTGGACTCCGAGCGCCAACCGTCCCGGTTCTGTGGGTAGGGAGATTCCGGGGTGCGAGGTGCGCATCGCCGACGACGGCGAGGTGATCTGCCGCGGCGGCAACGTGTTCCAGGGCTACTTGAAGCAACCCGACAAGACCTCCGAGTCGTTGATCGACGGTTGGCTGCACAGCGGCGACATCGGTGAGATGGATGCCGACGGGTACCTGCGGATCGTCGACCGCAAGAAGGAGCTGATCATCACCTCCGGCGGCAAGAACATCAGCCCCGCGAACCTCGAGGCCGCCCTCAAGACGGTCGCGCTGATCGGGCAGGCGGCAGCGATCGGTGACGGCCGCAAGTTCTGCACGGCGATCCTCGTGCTCGATCCCGAAGCTGCAGCCGTCTGGGCCCGTACAGCCGGCCGTGATGACGCTACGCCGGCAGAGCTGGCCGGCGACGCAGCGGTGATCACCGAGGTGCAAGAAGGCGTCGACCGGATCAACCGCCAGTTCGCCCAGGTGGAGCAGATCAAGAAGTTCACCCTCGTCGGCGAGGAGTGGCTCCCGGACAGCGACGTGTTGACGCCCACGTCGAAGCTCAAGCGTCGTGGCGTGAACGCCCGCTACGCGGCCGAGATCGAGGCGATGTACGAGGGTCTCGACTGATCAGGCCGGCGCAGGCTCACCCGGTCTGGAGCTCGGCTCAGCGAGACTCGCGGGCGAAGACGATCGTGCCGTCGATGGCCACCGCCTTCCTGATCAGGCCGTGAGAGCTCGGCCCCACTTCATCGAGGTGCTGCCCACCGACCCGGGCCAGTGTCGCCTGATCGCGGTCGGGCGCACGGCCGGCCATCCAGACCGCGTCATCGATGACGAGCACGGCACTCGGCACCATCACCGGGGTGAGCAGGCTCAATGTCCAACCGCGCCCGGTGGAGCGGGCGACGGTGTGGTTGGTGCCGGAGTCGAGGAGCAGCGTGACGTCGCCGGCGGCGTTGGAGATCGGGCCGACGACGGTGAGCTGCGATGACAGCGGCACCGGGGCGGGACGGGCCTCGAATGCCTCGCCGTCGCAGGCGAGCAACCCCCAGCCGTAGGCGGAGCGGTCGACCACGACGCGACCGGCGAGCAACAGTTGGTCGGCGACCGCGGCAACCCCTGACACCTCGAAGGCGGGGAACGACCGATCGATCTCGCTGCGCCGCTCCCACCTGACCAGATCGTCGGAGACGTGATGGGTGGTGCGCCCTTCGGGACAGCACCCGAAGAGGTGCCAGCGCTGGTGGAGGGGCACGAGGTCGACCACCACGGCCACGTCGTCGGGACCGGCCTCGATCGCGCCGACCCGGTGCAGGTCGCCCGGCCGACCTGTGAACACACCGATCTGATCGTCGCGGTCGCGACCTGCGGCGAGCAAGAGGCCGTCGATCGCGGCAAGCGCAACCGGCCCATCGAACTGCGGCCCGAACCGCACCGCCGCAGAACCAGCGTCGGGCGCGCCGAGGCTGGCGCGAGCGAGCGACCAGAGCTCGATCTGAACCGTGGCCTCACTGCCCGCGGCCGCGCCGACGCCGTCGCCGCCATCGGCATCGACGGCGACGGGGGACTCGGTCGAACCGTGCCTGCCTGTTGGTGACAGGCGCGGGCCGATTTTCTTGGCCAGCACCGCCCATACCCCCCGATTGAGGGTATGGGCGGCGGGCGTTCATGAAGCAGCCGTCATGCGATGTAGATGCTGCCGATCCGGTTGTTCCAGCCGCCCAACATCCCCGGGAACTGGACCCCGGCCGAGGTGTTGCCCGGGTAGGTCGGGGCGCCGCCGCCGGCACCGTCGTAGAACGTCGACGAGCACGCCCCGATCTTGTAGCTGCTGGTGACGTTGTCGAACCCGTAGCTCGACAGGTTGAACAACGCGAACCTGGTGGCGAACCCCAGCACCGAGCCGGTGTAGTTGGTGCCCGAGTACAGGTACACGCTCGACGAGCAGGTGGCGAACGCCGACGGGGCGGCGCCGGCGAAGCCGTGCAGGGCAGCCTCCGATGACGCGATCTCTGCCCTCATCTCCTTCTCGGAGTCGAAGCACTCGGTCGTCTTGCCGTCGGTGAGGCAGGCCACGGCCGTTCCCCAACCTACCCGGAGGTCGATGACGGAGCCGTTGTAGGATGCAAAAGCGGCCGAGTCGGTGCCGACCGGGCGTGAGCCGCCCGTGTCGCCGATCGCCGAAACATGTGACGCAGCCGGCATGACGGCAAGTGCCACGAGGCCGAGGGTTGCGATGATTTTCATGATGGTTCCTGTTCAGTTGGGATCACCCCTCAGGTGGGGGACCAGGGAACAGGAACACTGTCGGAGTTGCGTCGTCGAGTCCAGCGCGAACACATTCACCGTCGCCCGGCCTGACGACGACGGACCACCCCTCGATCGACAGATCGGCAAGGATCGAACGAACTACGTCGGGAGCCGCCTCGGCGGAGAGGCATGCCGGATTGACCTCGGCGATCAATCGCTCGTTGAGGATGACCAGCGGGTCGGTCACCAGCGCAACGATGTTCGCCTCGTCGAGACCGATCGAGGAACAGGTCGCATCATCGGTCACCGGCAGGACTTCGATCGATCTGTCATCGACGGCACAGGCGATCAGCGCCGGGCTCGATCCCTTCGCGTTGACCTGGCCGACGCGAGGTAGCTCGCCGGCGACCCACAGCGCCACGCAATCGGCGATCGGGTCGTCGCCGAGCGGGATGACCCGTGCCGACGACTGCAGGTTCGCCGCGCTTCTGCACACCACGCCTGCCTCGGGCCGTCCTCCGTCGCGCATCGCCACGATCGCTGCCGCCGCGCCCGATCCAACCAGGAGCACGACGGCAGCGACCACGCCTGCGGTCCACACCCGGCGGCGCGGGCGAACCGCGGTGCGTGATCCGTGGGCGAGCGCATAGGCGATGACGTCGTCGTCGGTCTGGGTGGGCTCGAGGCAAGCCGCGACCTCGCGAAGGTGGGCGACCAGGACCTCAAACGGGTCGTTGCTCATGCCGCTTCTCCTCTGTAGGCCAACGCTCGATCTGCTGAACGGCGATCCGCAACCGCGCCCTGGCCCGCGACAGCCGCGTCTTGACGGCCGCAGGTTCGATGCCCAGGATCTCGGCGAGCTCGCTACTGGAGAGGCCGTCGAATGCCGACATGACCAGAACCTCACGGTCAGCCGGCGACAGCGTGGACAGCGCGCTCATCACCGCCTCGAGCTCCATCCGGTGGTCGATGTCGGATGAGCTCTCCCACTCACCAGGGGCGAGCCGCGCCACGCGGTCGCCGAGGGCGTACCAGCGCTGCTCTTCACGTGAACCGTTGAGCACCTCGTGACGAGCTGCGACCCGCAACCACGTGCGCACTGCCTCGGGGGGGATGTCGTCGAGGTGCTGCCACAAGAGCGCGAACACGGCGTTGACGACGGCAGGTTCGTGGGCGCTGGGGTAGCACACGCGCACGTGGTTGTGGATCGACCGGTGGTGTTCGCGGACGAGCGCTTCGAACCTGACCGCGGCGGCATCGATGCCGCCACCGATGTCACCACCGGCGTCACCTCGACCTCGCCTGAACGAATCCACACTCACTAAAGGTCCGGCAAGGGCACAAAGGTGACAGATTCGACGAAGATTTCTCGGGATTTTCCGACAACCCCTGTTGTCAGCATCGCCCGGTCGGGTGCTTCGGGCCGGCTCATCTGGTCAGCTTGGACAGCACCCGCTGCAGGGCGTGGACGTCGGAATCGGTGACGACGTGGGCGAAGTGACGCTGGACTCCGCGGCGGTAGATCACGTTGGCGTCGCGCCACAGCAGCCGACCATCGCGGGTGAGGCTGAGGTCGACGGCGCGGCGATCGGCCGGCGTGGGCGCCGGTTCACGACTGACGTAACCCTCCTCCTCCATCCGGTCGAGGCGGCGCGAGAGGCTGGAGGCCACCTCGTCGAGGCTGTTGCACACGTCGTGCACGCGCATCGTGCCGCCCTGACGCTGAAGAGCCGACATGACCTCGAACCAGCTCAGTGGGAGCTCGTACTCCGCCATCAGATCCGCTTCGATCTGTCGCCGGATCGCGGTGACGGTGACCGTCAACGATCGGAGCAGGCCGATCCGTTCGGCATCGAGGCGAGGCATCGACCAGCAGCCCGTCCGCGTCAGCTCGCCGGATCCTGGATCAGGCCGTTGCCTTGAGCGCCGCGCCGAACGCGGCGAGTGCGATGTCGATCTCGCCTTCGTCGACCACGAGCGGTGGCATCCACCGCAGGCACCTGCCGTAGGTTCCGGCGTTCATGAGGATGAGCCGGCCCTCCTCGAGGCAGTGCCTCTGGACGGCTGCAACACGTGCGGCGTCGCTGAACTCGGTGCCCACCATCAGCCCCAGGCCACGAACCTGAACAACGACGTCGTGCTCACGCTGCAGCTCGCGGATGCCAGCTTGGAGCTGATCGCCACGAGCGACCACGTTGGCAAGGAAAGCCGGATCGCTCATCAGCTCGATCGTGGCCAACGCCGCCGCACACCCCATCGCGTTGCCCCCGTACGTGCCACCGTGGCTTCCGGTGGGCCACTTGTCGTCGAGCTCGCGGCGCGTGCCGAGCGCGGCGAAAGGGAACCCGCTGGCGATGCCCTTGGCCATGCAGATGATGTCGGGATCGACGCCGTAGTGATCCACGCCGAACATCTTGCCGGTACGACCGAATCCGCACTGCACTTCGTCGGCGACGAACAGGATGCCGTGTTGGCGGCAGCGCTCGACGATGCCGTGGATGAACGCGGCCGGCGCCGGGATGTAGCCACCCTCGCCGAGCACCGGCTCGAGGATCGCCGCGGCGGTCTCCTCCGGCGCGGTCATGGCCTTGAGCAGATGATCGAACCCGGCGAGGGCGTTGGCCACCTCGGCATCGAGATCGGCGGCGAGCGGGTCGGGATAGGGGGCGACGAACACTCCGGCCGGCAACGGCGCGTGCCCGGCTCGGTAGCCGGTCTTCGAGGTGGTCATCGCCATCGCGAGGT
>VFMC01000419.1:0-5434 GCA_006515795.1 Acidimicrobiaceae bacterium
CCGGCGGCCCGAACGACGTGTTCGGCATCCAGATGCTCGGAAACACCTTGCTGCAGTGGGGTACCGAGGAGCAGAAGCATCACTACCTGCCGCGGCTGCTGTCCGGCGCCGACGTGTGGTGCCAGGGGTACTCCGAACCGAATGCCGGCAGCGACCTGTCGAACCTCGGTCTCAAGGCCCAGCTCGATGGCGACCAGTGGATCTTGAACGGCCAGAAGATCTGGACCTCCGCAGGTCACCTCGCCGATCACATCTTCACCCTGGCCCGCACCGATCCCGACGCCCCCCGGCACAAGGGCATCTCGTTCCTGCTAGTCGACATGCGTCAGCCCGGGATCGAAGTGCGACCGATCAAGATGATCTCCGGCGAGAGCGAGTTCAATGAGGTGTTCTACACCGACGCGACCACGCCGAAGCACGAGGTCGTCGGTGGAGTGAACAACGGTTGGGCGGTGGCCATGACCCTGCTCGGATTCGAGCGTGGGGAGGCCGCGGCCACGCTGCCGATCAGGTTCCAGGCCGAGGTCGATCGACTCGTCATCCTCGCCAAGGAGCGCGGCGTCGCCGACGATCCGATCATTCGCCAGCGGCTCGCCCAGTGCTACGCCAAGGTGCAGATCATGCGCTTCAACGGCATGCGCGTGCTCACCCGCTTCCTCAAGGGCCACCACCCCGGTCCCGACGGGGCGATCTCCAAGCTCTACTGGAGCGAATACCACAAGGAGATCACCGAGCTGTCGATCGACATCCTCGGTGCCGAGGCGATGATCCCCAGCGGCCGTCACCCGTCGAGCGCGTTCCAGACCGACGACGCCGGAGCGCCGAACAGCAGCTGGAGCTGGGTCGGTACGTTCTTGAACGCCCGAGCCGGCACCATCTACGCCGGATCGTCGCAGGTGCAGCGGAACATCATCGGCGAAATGGTGCTCGGGTTGCCGAAGGAACCCCGCTGACCGCCTGGTTGCGCATCGCCTTCGCCGTTGCCGGGCGTCCCGGCCTGTGGATCACGGCAGTCCGCCAGGCCCGGCGGCTCGCACCAACGGCTTGGTGGCGTCATCGACCCTTCCTCCCGCTTCCGTCGCCCGCTTACGTTCGGTTCCGGTTGATCACGCAGTACGGATCGTCCGATCGTCGGCCCGAGTCAGCCGATGTGCTGAACTACCTGGCGTGGTGCAAGCAGGTGGACGGATGAGGGCTGGCCGAGGTATTCGGCATCCGCGCTCGGGGCGAGATCAGTAGGGTTCCCCGGTCATGAGGAGCGCGCTGGTTCTGAACGCAACCTACGAGCCGCTCCGTGGTGCCGGCCCGTCGTGCCGCGTGCCTCGTGCTCGCCGACAAGGCCGATGTCGTCGAGGGTGACGGCACCTACCTGCACGCCGAATCGATCTCGGTGCCGAGCCCGCTGGTGATCCGGCTGCGCTACGTGGTGAAGGTGCCGTACCACCGTCGCACCGCGCTGTCGCGCCGAGCGGTGTTCGCCCGCGACGATCACTGCTGCCAGTACTGCGGCAGTCTCGCCGATTCGATCGACCACATCATGCCGAGGTCGCGGGGTGGTGAGCATGCGTGGGACAACGTGGCTGCGGCGTGTCGTCCGTGCAACCTGTCCAAGCGCGACCGCACGCCCGACGAAGCCGGGATGCGGTTGCGGCGACCGGCGATCGCTCCCCGCGAGATGACCTGGGTTGCGATCGCCGTCGCCCGCGTGCCCGATGCCTGGAAGCCGTATCTCGCCTGGCGGGTCGAGATGGCGAGTTGAGCCTGCGTTTCGTCCTGGCTGGAGGTCGATCGCCCGGCGTTGGTGCTCGGTTCGACGCAACCACTGGAGCAGATCGATGTCGGAGCCTGTGCGCGTGACGGCATCGACATCGTTCGCCGGCGGAGCGGGGGAGCGGCGGTGCTGGTGGTGCCCGGCGAGATGTTGTGGCTCGATGTGGTGATCCCTGCCGGCGACCGGTTGTGGCATGAAGACGTCGGAAGATCGATGTGGTGGCTGGGCGATGTCTGGCGGGAGGCCTTGGAGAGCTGCGGTGTGGTCGGTGCCGCCGTGCATCGCGGCCCGGCGATGCACACGACGTGGTCCCGACTTTCCTGCTTCGACGGTCTGGGGGCTGGGGAGGTGACGATCGCCGGGGTCAAGGCGGTCGGCATCAGCCAACGCCGAACGAGGGCGTGGGCCCGTCTGCAGTCGGCGATGCACCTGGTGTGGCGTGGCGAGCAGTTGGCGGGGCTGTTCGCGCCGCCGCACCCGGCGACGGCCGAGATGGCCGAGCCGGTCCGGATCGCGGTCGACGTGGAACGCCTCCGCACCGCTGTCGGCAACTCGCTCCAACAACGCTGACTCGCGCCAGCAGTCCGCCGCCATGCATCCCGGAGTGGATCGGCGCCTGAGCCGGATTGCGGCGCCATCGATGCTGGACCCGGCCGACATCGATCCAGAACAGGCGACAGGAAGTGCGAACGCGGCGTCACGAACCCAGAACCCACGGTGGTGGCCACGAGGTCAGGGGGCCAATCTGAGCGCACGGCCTGTGCCAAGGCCCCAGCCGCGACTCTTTGCGCGACCGGCGGCTGACCGCCTGCGAAGGATCTGGGCCGATTCCGTCTCGGTAGCCGCAAAATCCTCGGCCCAGATCTTCACGGGCGCCGGGTCACCGCCAGATCTTCACCGGTGCGCACCCCCGACCTCGACGCATCGCTGGCGCGCTCATCGCGAGGGGCGGTCGCCGGGCTCGGCTAGTGCGGGTGGGTTGTGTCGTGTTTTCCCGCGGGAAAACTGCGGGTGGTGTCGGCGACGTTGAACGGTCGCTGTAGCGCCGCGAACGGCACGGCCGCCAACTCAGCCTCATCCACCTCGTTTTGGACGAGTACCTGGTCGAGCCCGATCCGATCCGATGACATGAGAACCTCCCGAAGGTCGTGGAAACCCTCACGGGACACCATGTGTGACGCAGAACCAGTCGGCGAGCGTCGACCGTGGTCGACAGCGTGGTCGGCACGGCACGCCGTGCTGATGGCGAGGAGCGGGTTCCGGTATGTTCGCCGGTGGTGACTCGAGCAGGGTCAGGGTTCTTGCGGTCGGTCTCGCTTCGCAAGGACGCGCCCGATGTCGGATACCCGTACGACCTGGCGGCCGTCGCGGAGTTGCACGCCGAGCCGATTCTGTTTGGCGACGTGACCGTCTTGGTTGGGCCGAACGGCAGTGGAAAGTCGACCCTGATCGAAGCGATAGCTGTGGCCGCCGGCCTCAACGCCGAAGGCGGGAGCAGCAACTTGCGCTTCACGACGATGTCGACACACAGCGAGCTGTCCCGACACCTGGCGATGAGCTGGAACCGTCGCCCTCGATGGGGTTGGTTCCTTCGCGCCGAGACGTTCTACGGCATGGCCAGTCACATCGCGAGGGACAGCGCGGTCGACGAGCGCGGCCAACCGCTCGGCGTAGCCGGGCTGTTTCCAGACCTCCACGCCCAGTCACACGGTGAGTCCTTCCTTCGATTGATAGAGAGTCGATTCGGCGACGCCGGGTTCTACGTGATGGACGAGCCTGAGTCTGCGCTGTCGTTCCAAGGGCAGCTGGGTCTGTTGCGGTTCATGCATGAAGCCGTGGCGGCCGGCTCCCAGTCGCCACACACTCGCCGGTGCTGATGCGGATGCCCGGAGCGACCATCTACGAGCTCGATGACGGCATCGCGGCCCGCGACTACGACGACCTCACAGTCGTTTCGCTGTGGCGGCGCTTCATGAATGCACCCGAGCGAATCCTCGACAGCCTTCTCGCCGACGATCCGACTGAGGTCCCCTGACGTCTGACACCGGCCGGTACATCGGGGGCGCCAGCCTTGTTGAGCCAGCACCCTCGAAGTCCCGCATGTGTCCCTTCGTTCTCCGTGGTGCAGGGCACTCCCTCTGCCATGCAAGAACTCCCAGAGGAGATGGGCGGCGGGCCAGAAGTCGGTTCGTACGACATCAACGGCAGCACCGCTGTCCACACGCGAAACACAGAGCGCGTCCTCGACCGACTCGCCTGGACCAGCGGTGAAATCGCCGTCGCCGTGCTCGCGACATGCGGTCCTGAACCCATCGACATCAGTGCGTCGCGCGCCGCAGGCAGATTGCATCGGACCGGCGGCCGTGGCCTATTTGCCGAGATACGAGCGATCCTCGTAGGGGAATCCGTTGAGTTGGCAATCCTTGGACTCGTCGTATTCGTAGTACGCGCGAACCTCCGCGATCCGGCGTTCCTTCACGACGTACCATTCGCAGCCTCGGAACATCATCCGACTTCCGGTGCTCGGCATCGTGTAAGCACAACTCCACTCGCTGACGACCTCGTCGCCGCTCCCAATCAGGTGGTCGATCTTCCAAGTCGGGTCGTAGACCTTCTTGAACTTTCGCCAGTAGTTAGCGAGATGGGTCGCGCCGTGGATGGGCGGATGGACGGTGGGCAGGAAGTAGTGGACGACGTCGTCGTCCAAGGTGCGGAGGAGATGGTCGATCTCACCCGTGTTGCATCCCGCGAAGTAGTCCAGAACCACCTCGATGTGTGCGTCAGCTGACATGGCATCCCTTCTCTCGCTGCATACGTCGCCCGGCCAGTGTCATCCTGCGATGTGTGAGCGTCAACTGCCCATCGCGCCCGGTCGCCGACTCGGCTGGTGCGGTGGCGTTCTGTCGCATTTTCCCGCGGGAAAATGCCGGGTGCTGTCGGCGACGTTGGGCTGTAGCGCGGCGAGCGCGCAGGTGAGGTCGAGACGGTCGGCGATGGCGGCGCGGAGATCGTCGTCGAGTTCGTAGATGGTGTCGACGTCGGTGGTGGAGGCGCGTACGCCCCGGTAGGCGACGTATGCGCCGCCGACCATGATGATGGTACGGACGAGTCCGCGTCGTTCAAGTTCGGCACCGACGTCGATGAGGTAGGACTCGATTTCGGTCCAGTCGAGTGGTCGGCCTGCGCCTGTCACGGCTGTCTCCGTTGTAGCGCCGAGGCTCGGATCCAGACGTTGTAGCGGGCGACGGCGGGAGGGGTCTCGGCGATGGTCTGGCGAATCATTCGCGGGGTGCCGTCGGGGTACCAGGGTTCTGGCAGGGCGGGGGTGTGACGAGCCCACGCAGGTGTGTGCGCCCCGGCCTGCTCGGCGAGGAACGCTGCGACCGCCGCCAGGATCGTTCGAGCGGTGGGGCTTGCCTCGGTGGGCGGTTCGCCCCCAACCAGGAGCCGCACCGTGGAGGGGTCGCGTTCGGCGAGGTCCGTGACGGAGCGCAGCATGGTCCAGTCGATGTCGTCGCCCTCGGTGGCTGCTTCGGCCAGCGTGGGGATCGACGGTTGGGGTTCAGGAAGTCGGAATCCGGCGGCGTCGAGGAGACGGACCACGGTGGAGTAGGCGGGGTCGGAGTCGCCGAGTTCGATGCGAGCGATCGTCGACTGCTCGAC
>VFMC01000419.1:5465-5892 GCA_006515795.1 Acidimicrobiaceae bacterium
CGCGTGCATTCCTGATCAGCTTGGCCGTCTCCGACATGTTGATAGCGTACACGCATCACCTTGTGTACGGTGTCACAAGATCGCTGTCCGCCACCACACGAGAGACAACCCGACTTCAGTGTCACCAACGCGCCGGTTCAACCGGCGGTACGGGGCAGTGGGTCCGATCGGGTGTCAGGGCCTGATCGCTTGCTCGATGAGTTCGAGCCTGCGGCTGAGGTCTTCCGATATGGCGACGTCGCGCACCAGGTTTGCGAGGGGGCGGTCGAACTCGATCTGGACACGTTGGTGGACGGTCGGAATCCGGTCGAGGAAACGACGCACGTCCGCGTGTGATGCATCGACTCGTCCGACAACGACCATTTGCGTCCGCCCAAATGCCGACTCGTCGCACACATCGGACACTGGACACGGTGCATCGTCGTCC
>VFMC01000420.1:0-2298 GCA_006515795.1 Acidimicrobiaceae bacterium
GGTCCGTGCCTATTGCTGCTTCATGGGGCAGTGAGCGACAGCCGGGTGTGGCGCGTCGAACTTGAATCGCTTTCTGACGTGTTCACTGTGGTCGCGTGGGACGCGCCGGGTTGCGGCGGGTCGTCTGATCCGCCTGAGCATTATCGCTTGCCCGAGTACGCCGAGTGCCTCGAGCAGTTCCTCGCCGCGCTCGATCTGGAGCGGCCGCACGTGCTGGGACACTCGTGGGGTTCAGCGCTCGCACTGGAGCTTTGCCGGCTGAGCCCGAGCGCCGTGAGGAGTCTCGTCCTGGTCGGAGCCTATGCGGGCTGGGCTGGATCGCTCCCGCCCGACCAAGTCGCGCAACGACTTGAATTCGCCCTGGCGATCGCCGAACTCGCGCCCAACGCGTTCGAACCGGCTTCAATGCCGGGGCTGTTCTCTGACGCGATGCCGAAGGAGCGGAGGGCAGAGCTGGCGACGATCATGTCTGAGATCCGTCCAGCAGGTACCCGCACAATGGCGCATGCCCTTGCCGAAGCAGATCTGCGAGATCTGCTCCCTCGGATCGAGGTGCCGACACTGCTGATCCACGGCGACTCTGACGAACGTTCATCGCTTGACATCGCCAACGAACTCCACGCCGCTATCCCTCGATCGACGCTCAGCGTGATGCCCGGCCTCGGTCACGAGTGCTTCCTGGAGTCCGCCGAGAGATTCGACACCGAGGTCCGCAGCTTCCTGCTGGGGCTCGGATTCTGATGCCTCGGTCAAACCTCACCTGCATTTGCCGCTGCTCGACACGCGGGCACGGCAATTTATGCTGGCGCGGCCCTGCTCAGGATCGCAGTACCGTTGGTCATGCACGAAGCCGACGTCGCGCTCCGCAATCTGACGTACGGATTGTTCGTCGAGTTGGGTCGCGCGCCAACGGTCGACGACCTTGTGGCTCGCGTCGGTGCGACGCCCGACGAGGTGTGGGCCGGCTTGCGGCGGCTGCACGATGAGCATGCGTTGGTGCTGCAGTCCCATACTCGCGAGCTTCGGATGGCCAATCCGTTCTCCGCAGTGCCGACTGCCTACCGAGTGTTCGTTGACAACCGTTGGTGGTATGCGAACTGTGCGTGGGACGCCTTCGGAGTCTGTGCTGCGCTACACGGCGATGGCCGCATCGAGTCGTCATGTCCTGACTGCGGTGAGCCGATCTCGGTCGAGGTGCGGGATCAGCAGCCCGATGACGACACGTTGTTGTTTCATTGCCTCGTCCCCGCGGTTCGATGGTGGGATGACATCGTCTTCACTTGAGGCAGCATGAATGTCTTTCGGTCGGAAGGGCACATCGGACGCTGGCTCGGCTCGAGGGTTCCTGGCGCGACCCTCTCCGTCACGAAGCTCTGTGAACTGGCGCACGCCTGGTGGGGTGACCGAATAGATCCGAACTGGCAGCCGCGAACCCGTGGACAAAACCAGGCGATCCTGATCGGTCTCGGACTCACCGATGCGTTCTGGAACCTGTCCGGCGCGGATCCCGATCGCTGAGAACAGTCCATCGGCGCTGTCCCAACAACGTCGGGCCTGTGCTGCGGCACCGACGACGTCACGCTTCGCTCACCTGCGCATTGGACGAGACCACGAGCACCCGGAAGCTGGTTCGGCTCAACCGCCTGGCGAGTCGAGTGAAGGGCGGTACGACGAGTGGTCGCTGGGGAACGAGAAGTCGGTGGTCTTGTCGACGAGGAGGTGGACGCCGGTCATGGCTTCGTAGGGGCGGGCGCGGCCGATGGCACCTCCGATGAGTTGTCCGATGCCGAGCGCGACGAGTGCCGCGCCGGCGGCCCACACGCTGCCGGCGACGGCGCGAAGGTCGTCGTGTTGGCGGCCGTCGAGGTAGGCGGCGGCGAGCAGCACAGCGAACAGCACGATGCCGTACTTGGCGTAGCTGGTGAAGAATTCGTGTGCCCACGAGGTGCGGTTGGCGAGTCGGTTGATCCAGCGGAAGAGGCTGTTGTCCATTTAGATGTCCCTGTCGTGAGTCGGGGTTGATGCTGTCGCCGGGGCGAGGCGCTCGAGGATTCGTCGTTCCGCGGGCCATGCGTCGATCAGTGCTTGGGGTGGGATGCGGCGTGCGGCATAGCGCAGCGCGAGCGCGACGACGACGATGTCGTCGAGCGGGCCGATGACGGGGAGGAACTCTGGGATGAGGTCGATGGGTGACAGCACCCAGAGCCCGGCGAACGCCACGGCGACTTTGACCCGCTTGGGGACTCGCGGGTCCTTGCGCAACAGCCGTGCCGTGGTGACGCACGCCGGAAGGAGCGT
>VFMC01000420.1:2373-7667 GCA_006515795.1 Acidimicrobiaceae bacterium
AGCGATGACCAGCCAGCGAATGATCATTCGTCGACGTTGTCGATTGGGTCAAGCAGGATAAGGGAGAAGGTCGTGGGCTCGATCCGGGTGAGGATCAGCCGTCCGCCTTCGGCTTCGGCGATGGAGCGCGCCAGCGAGAGTCCGATTCCGTTGTTGCGGCCTTGTCCGCGTCGGAAGAGCTCGTTGTCGTCGAGATCTGTCAGCGTTCCCTCGTCGCTGATGTCGATTGCGGCGCCTCCCGGGATCTGGCGCAGTTTCATCGTGACGGTGCCCCGGCCGTGTTCGAAGGCGTTGTCGATGAGTACTTCGAGGACTTGGTCGATCGAGCTCGAGGATGCTTGGACGTGGCCGGTCAGGTCGCCGGAGAGGATGAGTGGCCGTGACAGGTTCGCGGCGTGGGCATTCCATCGCTGCTTGGCGTCGAGTGCGGCGTCGTGGAGCGAACTCGTGGACGTGAGAGGCACTGCATCGCGGGCAAAGGCAATTAGGTGGGCGACGGTGCTGTCGATGCGGTCGAGATCGTCGAGGGCGCTGGTCGCGAGTTGGGCCTGATCGCCCTCGGTTGTTTGCGCGGTTTCGAGCTTGAGTCGAAGGCCAGCGAGGGGGGTACGGAGCTGATGCGAGACATCTGCGCTGAAGCGTCGTTCACGGGTGAGAGATTCGCTGACCCGCCGGGAACTCTCGACGAGGGCGTCGCCGAGTAGATCGATTTCTGTGATGCCGACCGGTTCGTGGCCGCCGATCACTCCCCCGCTCCCAAGTTGCGTGGCGGATGCGGCGAGGTCGATCACGGGTCGGCTGAGTCCTCGCGCGATGCGGGTGGCGATGAGCCAGGCGATCACAATCGCCGCTGCCCCGGCGGCCGCCATGATCAGCCATGCTCGACGAGCGCGGCTCTGTGCCCCGGAGAGCGATTCGCTGAGCCGTAGTGCACCGACGATGTTCTCGTCGCGGTCGGTGATCGGTGTGGCCACGACGATCAGGCCGTCAGTGCTCGACGAGGATTCTCCGCTGAGGGCTTCGATGACGGCGGGTTCGGCTGTCGTTGGGCCGGTGCCGAACACGAGGTTCCCATCGGTGTCGTAGATCGCGAACGGTGGTGGCGTGTCGGGCTCATTGGCGATCTGGGCGAGTTCTCGCGGGTCGAGTGGGACGCTGATCTCGGTCAGGGTTTCGGCAGCTGCGGCTTGAAGCTCGACGACTTCGGAGTCCAGCAGTTGCCGTTCGGCAATGACGGCGAGGGGGATGCCGAGCGCGAGGAGGATGAAGGCGGTGACGCCGACGATGGCGGTGGTGATGCGGCGCTTCATGGATCGACGAGGCGGTAGCCGACGCCGCGCACCGTGACGATCTCGATGGCGTCACCGAGCTTGCGGCGCAGCGCAACGATGTGCATGTCGACGGTCTTGGTGGAGCTGTCCCAGTGGAGGTCCCACACGTCGGCGAGCAGGCGGTCTCGGGTACGCGACCGGCTTGGCGGGCGAGGTAGACGAGCAGTTCGAACTCTCGTGGTCTGAGCTCGACGGGTGCGCCGTTGACGTTGACGACGTATGCGGCTGGTTCGATGCGAACCGGCCCGATGCTGATGGCCGCAGTCGGGTCGCTGCTGTTCGTCGGGCGGAGGTGAGCGCGGACGCGAGCCAGGAGAACGCTCATCGAGAATGGTTTGGTGACGTAGTCGGTTGCTCCGGCGTCGAGGCCGACGACGATGTCGATGTCAGAGTCACGTGCGGTGACGAGGATGATCGGCAGGTCGTGATGTTGCTGGCGTAGCCAACGGCACAGCGTGAACCCGTCAACGTCAGGCAGTCCTGCGTCGAGCAGGACCAGATCTGGCAGATGGTCTTCCAGTACGGGCGTCGCGCTCGTCGAGTTGACGAACCATTCGACGTCGTAGCCGTGTGATTCAAGAGCAGCCTTGATCGCTGATCCGATGGAGTCATCGTCTTCGATGATGACCACGCGTCGATCGGCCCGCATGTCGCGAGTCGGCGAGATGTGGATGGTGGTCATGGAAGGAGTCTCGCCCGGTTCTTGAGTGGGAACACGGCATCGCCGGTTGCCGTGGGAGGAAGGCAACCGGCGACGCGAGCTGTATCGGGGTGTGAGACGGAGCTCACGCTGCAGCGGTGATCGCCTGCTTCTTCTGAGCTGATGTCATGTAGATGACGACGACGAGGATGGCGACGAGGAACACGAAGCTCGTGACTGTGGTGCCGAGCCCGAGGCCGCCGTCGGCCTTGGGTTGGGAGAGCAGGTCGCCCATCGACGCGCCGAGCGGGCGTGTGAGCACGTAGGCCGCCCAGAAGGCGAGTACCTCGTTGACGTTCAGGAAGCGGTAGGCGACGTAGACGAGGCCGATCATCGCGGAGAACAGCAGCACGGAGTTGAAGTAGCCGATGTTGAGGCCTTCGGCGATGAGATCGCCGGCGGCGGTGCCGAGGGCGAAGGTGAACAGGATCGCCAGCCAGTAGAACGCTTCGCGCTTGGTGGTGGTGATCGAGTGGATCGACAACGTCTTCTCGCTTGAGTACCACACCGCGAACGTGGCCAACATGGCTGCACCGAACCCGATCGTGCAGGCCCACAGGCTGACGCCGAGGTTGTCGACGAGGTTGTCGGTGATCAGTGTCCCGACGATGCTGATCAGCACGACCGCCAGCCAGTAGAGGCCGGGCACGTACTTACGGGCTCTGAACTGAAAACCGAGGGCGATCGCCAGCAGTCCGCTCATGATCAGCGTGGTGCCTGTGAGCCCCATGTTGAGATTGGTGTTCAAGAAGTCGGCGGCTGTCTCGCCGACGGTGGTGGCGAGGATCTTGATCACCCAGAAGTAGAGCGTGACCTCTGGGACCTTGCTGAGCATTCGGGTGAGCTCTGGCCGTCGGCTGGTGGCTGTTGACATGGGTGTCTCCTGTATCGGTCGGGTGCGTGTCACGGTACGAATCGGCTGGTCAGCGAATTGGTGGCGATGGTTCAACGCTCGGTAAACCGCGCCTTGACGTGCGTCCCCCGCGACGGGACCCTGGTTGGTCGTGCGAGGTCACGCTGCGGTCACCATGATGAAGTCGCGCCAGTCGGGGGTCAGGTATCGATCGGCGGGTCGGGTCATGTCGGGGAGCAGCTTGTGTCCGGTGAGTTCGGGGTGGTGGGTGAAGAGGTTGAACGTGACCATTCCCTTGTGGATGTCGAGTTCCATGGCGGTGAGGGCACCGGCGTCAACGAGGGCGTTGGCGAGCACTCCGAGGGTTAGGTTGTTCCCGGCGACGTAGACAAGGTCACCGGTCGCAGTGACGCCGATCCCGGATCGCCAGGTGGGCAACGTGTTGCGCACGGTGCCCCATCGCCCGCCGGCGTTGGTGGCGACCCCATCGACGACGGCCCCGACGTGTATCCCTGGTCGGCGGTAACCGTGGTGCCCCACTCCCCGACCGTGGCGATCCCGTCTGGGGTGATCGCGAAGGTGGCGAGCCCGTCGACCATGTGGCGTGTGGTGCGACCTTCGATGAGCGCCCCGCCTGGGGTGTCTTTCATCTTGTAGCCCGAGTTGAACACGGCGAGCAGCGAGGGCAGGACTTGGTCGGGGACGTGGCCGCCGGCGGGGCCGGCGCCGCCACCGGGCTGGCGGGTGCCGGCGATCATCGAGATCCTGGTGGTCGCTGAGTTGATCCAGGCGACACCGGCAACGAGGCTCGGGTGTGAAGGGTCGGGGCGAAGGTAGGTGGTCGCGATCTGGGCGATGTCGTTCGTGTCGGCGGCGGCGACGCTCCATCGACCTTCGCCTGGGAGGGCCGGTTGAATCGTGCCGGCGATGATCGCTGGCAACCGTGACGTTGTGGCGAGGTGGATGGGTGGTGCTGGAAGTTCTGCGATTGTCGCTGTGGGCGACGGCAGGTGCTGCCAGAGCCACCAGGATTCGCCGCGGTCGACGAACTCACTCATACCGTGGTCGCGGAGCCATTCGACGCTGCGTTGGTCGAACGGGGCGCTGCCGGGTTCGGTGAGAATGGCGAGATATGAGCGACCGATCGGCACGACGAGGGCAAGGACAGCGACGCCGGCGAGCATGCCGACGCGGCGTTGGTGTGGCCGAAGCGCGCGCCGGGTGCGAGGGTGTGGTGTCGTTGCAAGTTGGGCGACGACGACTCCGATGAGGATGCCGGCTGCCTCGTCGAGTGGCCATGTGGATGCCGTCGCGAGCCGAACTGTGATCGGTACGGCCACAACTAGTACGGCCACGGCGATCATCCAGTCGTGTCGGCGGCGGGCCGGAAACTGTGCTCGTACCGTCGCGATCGCGAGGCCGGTGGCCATGGCAGCGGCGACGGACGGGAACGAGGTCGCGTTGGCGGCGGTGAGATCGCCGAGATGGCCGGGACTCGGTCGTGCCACGATCATGCCGACGAACCCGGCGATGAGGCCGGCAGCGAAAGTGACGGTGACTGCACTCCAGCGTCGGCGGCGGAGCTGTTTGGGTTCCCACATCAGCATGAATGCGACGAGTGCGCCGATTGCGATCAATGCCGGCGAGGCGACGCCCGCCGACCAGGAGGTCGGCTGCCACCGAGCGATGTGCAGGGTGGCCGATAGCCGCGAATCGACGCCCTGCACGAAGCCGCTGCCGTCGGGAGTGACCGCAAAAATCCCGAAGATGGCCAGTCCCACGACCAGTGCGGCCAGGCCGCCCATTCGTGGCACCCATGTCGATGTTGGTTGCCGAGGCAGTTCGTTGCCGGGCGTCGAGCCGTCGCCGGTTCCGGGGGGCGGCGATTGGAGGGCGACAGGTTCGATCAGGGGAGGGGCTTCGAGCAGAGTCATGTGATGCTCCGTTGTGCGGAATCGAGATGGAAGGCGAGGTAGTCGACGAGGTGGGCGCGCCAGTACTGGCGGTCGTGTCCGCCAGGCCAGTGACGCTCGGTGACGTCAATGCCGCTGTCGCGAAGCATTGACGCGGTGTCGGTTGCGGCGGCGGCAAGGGAGTCGTCGTCGCCGACGTCGATCAGGCAGCGCCATGGTGCGTCCTCGATCGGAGCCTGGAGGTGGAGGGCGGGGCTGTGCAACCCGACGGAGATCATCCCTGCGGCAGGGTCTTGAGCGACCGCGAGGGCGCCGATCGCACCACGCGAGATCCCGCTGATCGCCAACATGCCGGGCGCGAATCGGTGGTCGACGTTAGGTAAAAGGCTGCCGATGACGAGACTCGCAGCCTGGTTGTGGTCGGCGAGGTCGGGTGCGACGGCGACAACGCGATGAATGTCGGGGCCGAATGACAAGGTATCGACCGCGTTGACGAG
>VFMC01000421.1 GCA_006515795.1 Acidimicrobiaceae bacterium
CGCGACCGGCGGATGCTCCTCGGCGACGCTCACACCGAGGTGCTTCGCTGGATGTCAGGCTCGATGTAGATCATCAGCGACGCCGGCACGACGGCGCGGATCGCCGATTCGGCCCCATCTATCGCGGTGGCAAGCTCGGCGACGGTGAGGTGATGGTCGAACTCGACCTTGACCGCTACCAGGAGGTCGTCGGGCCCGACGTGCATCGACCGGATGTGGATCAGACCGCGCACCGAAGGGGCACCGGCGATCGCCTGCTCGATCCGCTGTTGCACCTGCTGGTCGGGGGCCTCGCCGACGAGAAGGCCCTTCATCTCGATGGCCAACACGATGGCGATGACGACGAGGAGGAGGCCGATGGCGATGGAACCGGCGGCATCCCATCGCGGATCGTCGGTGACGACGGCCGCAGTGAGCCCGGCGAGCGCGACCAGCAGGCCGATCTCGGCTCCGGTGTCTTCGAGCAGCACCACCGGAAGCTCTGGCGACTTTGCGTTGCGGACGAACCACCACCAGCTCTTGTCGCGCGGCCGGACGTGGTTGGCCTCTTTCACCGCGGTGCGCAACGAGAAGGTCTCCAGTGCCAGCGCCAACCCGAGGATCGCGAAGGCGACGCCGGCGCTCTCTATCTCGTGCGGGTTGTTGAGCTTGTTGATGCCCTCGTACAACGCGAACAGGCCACCCATGCTGAACAGCACCAGGGCGACGACGAAAGCCCAGAAGTAGCGCTCGGGCCCGTACCCGAAGGGATGCACCGCGTCGGCCTTGCGGCGGCCGCGCTTGGACCCGAAGAGCAGCAGCGCCTGGTTGCCGGTGTCGGCGGCGGAGTGGCCGGCCTCGGCCAGCAGGCCGGCGGACCGGGTGATCAGGAACCCGATGAACTTGGCGATCGCAATGCCGAGGTTGGCGAAGAACGCCGCCATGATCGCCTTCTTGCTTCCGTCTTGCATTCGCCTAGGTTGCCATGCGACTGCCGAATTGCAACCAGGGGGCAACGATGACTGAGCGGGGCACGCAGATGGACGGGCGAATCGCGTTCGTGTCCGGGGGCGGTCGCGGCATCGGCCGGGCGATCTCCGAGCTGTTGGCCGCCGAGGGAGCCGTGGTCGCCGTCAACTACCGCAGAGACGGTGCTGCCGCGGCCGCGACGGTGGAGAAGATCCAGCAGGACGGCGGCCGCGCCAAGGCCTACGCCGGGTCGATCGACGATCCCGAAGCATGCCGTTCGATGATCGAGCTAGTGGTCGCCGACTTCGGTGGTCTCGATACGCTCGTCTGCAACGCAGGCATCGCCTCGCGAGGGCATTCGGTGGCCGACACCGACCCCGACGAGATGATCAAGGTGATCGCCACCCACGCCTTCGGGGCGCATCACCTTGCCCGATTGGCGCTGCCACACATCAGGGCGCGCGCGGCGTCCGGACGTGGCGACATCGTGATGATCTCATCGGTGGCAACGTCGTCGATGAACGCCAACGGGGCGCCCTACAGCATGGGCAAGGCGGCGATGGAAGCGCTGGCTTTCACGCTTGCCAAGGAGGAGCGCCGGAACGGCATCCACGTGAACGTCGTCGCTCCTGGCCTGGTGGAGACCGACATGGGGATCCGCCTCGCAAGGGCGATCACCGGCAATCGCGAGATGGACGACCTGCGCGCCCTCGACTCGGCGTCGCCGTTCGGCCGGGTGTGCCAACCGCTCGACGTCGCCGAGGTAGTGCTGTGGTTGTGCAGCTCCGGATCCGGGTACGTCACAGGCCAGAGGATCGAGTGCAACGGCGGTGGGAACTGAGCGCGATCCCTGCCGGTAGCCTTCACGGGGTGAGCCCGCTCGTCGCCGCAACCGACACGTCAGACACCACGACGACCGATCCGGTCGTCACCATCACGGCATCGGCTCACCTCGAACTCGTGGCTCTGCGCGACGTCGAACC
>VFMC01000035.1:0-9235 GCA_006515795.1 Acidimicrobiaceae bacterium
CAGCGCAGGGCGATGTTCACCTGGTCGGCCCCGGCGTCGACGTAGCGGCCGATGGCGTCTAGCACCTGATCGTCGCTTCCCGTGAGCACCCCCGGGCGGACGAAGTCAGCGATCGCGCCGAACTGCTGCTGCAAGCTCTCCTCGGTCCAGGCGAGCCCGGTGTTGACGGCCCGTTTGATCTCGCTCGCAGGACGGCCGACGGTGTCGCAATGCTGGTCGAGGATCGTGCACTTGCGGGCGAAGTCGGCCGGAGCGATGAACGGCACGTTCCAGCCGTCGGCGTACTTGGCGGCGATCTTGAGCGTGCGCTTCTCGCCTCCACCGCCGATCCAGATCGGCAGCTTCGGCTGCACGGGGCGTGGCTCGTTGCGAGCCTCGTTGAGGCTGAAGTAGTTGCCGCGGAAACTGATCGAGGCGAACCTTCGGCGAGGGGAACGGGATGCCGTACGCGTCGTACTCGACCTGAGCCCATCCAGCGCCGATGCCCATCTCGGCGCGGCCTCCGGAGAGCTGATCGATCGTCGTTATCGCCTTCGCCAGCACCGCTGGGTGCCGGTAGCCGACCGAGTAGACGAGCGATCCGCAGCGCACCTTCGTTGTGCTGCAGGCGAGCGCGGCGTGCATCGCCACCGCCTCGAGGCAGGCGGCGTCGTCGGGCCGTCCGGTTGCCCCGTAGAAGTGGTCCCAGATGGAGATCCAGCCGAACCCGAGGGCTTCGATCCGCCGCCACACCGAGCGGAGCTCGTCGGCTGTGGTGTGCTGGAGGCCGGCGTGCACTCCGAACAGGGTCATGGTTGCGACGGTAGTCTGCGCAGATGCCCCTCACCGCGCAACTCACATCGTGGCCGGAGGACTTCTGCAAGAAGCTCGCCGATGCCGGGTTGTTCGTCATCCGTTTCGACAACCGCGACTGCGGGCTGTCGTCGAAGCTCGATGGCGTGCTGGTCGACATCGCCCCGGTGATGATCGCTGCTCTCGCCGATCAGCCGGTGCCGCCCGTGCCGTACACGTTGAGCGACATGGCCGCCGACGCGGTCGGGCTGCTCGATCACCTCGGCATCGTCCGGGCGCACATCATGGGAGCGTCGATGGGTGGCATGATCGCCCAGACCGTCGCCATCGAGCACCCGTCGCGCTGCCTCAGCCTGGTGTCGGTCATGAGCATGCCCGGCGAGCCCGAATTCGGCCAACCGACTCCGGAGGCGGCGGCCGCGTTGCTGGCGCCACCGCCGCTCGATCGTGCCGCGTACATCGCTGCCTCATCGAACTGGATGACGTGGCAGTCGAAGAAGCACCGCGACGAGGACCGCACCAAAACGCAGGCCGCTGCCGACTACGACAGGTCGTTCTACCCTGAGGGCGCCACCCGACAGCTCGCGGCCATCTATGCAAGCGGTCGGCGTACGGCGGCACTCGCCGCACTGCAGGTGCCCACGCTGATCATCCACGGGCGCGACGACACGCTCATCACGCCCAGCGGTGGCCTGCGCACGGCCGAGCTCATCGATGGCGCCAACCTGCTCCTGCTCGCCGACATGGGCCACGACCTGCCTGAGCCGCTGTGGCCTGTTGTCATCGACGCAGTCGCCTCCCACACCAGCCGCTCCACGACGCGTCCCTGAGCTGATGCCTGGACCACTCGCTGGTTACCGGATCCTCGAGATCGCCGGCATCGGACCGGGACCGTTCGCGGCGATGATGCTCGCTGACATGGGGGCCGAAGTGCTGCGCGTCGAACGAGTGCAAGCCGTCCGCGGTCCGGCGCCCGACACGCCTCACTTCGACGTGATGCTCCGCGGTCGGCGCAACATCGCCATCGACCTCAAGCAACCCGATGGCGTGGCCACGTTGCTCGACCTCGTCGACCGCGCCGACGCGCTCGTCGAAGGGTTCCGCCCGGGCGTGATGGAGCGGTTGGGTGTCGGCCCCGATGTGTGCCTCGCCCGCAACCCCAAGCTCGTCTTCGGACGGATGACCGGTTGGGGACAGACCGGCCCGTACGCGCAGGCGTCCGGGCACGACATCAACTACATCTCGCTCGCCGGCGCGCTCGCCCACTTCGGTCGTTGCGGTGAGGCACCGGTCCCGCCGCTCAACATGGTGGGCGACTTCGGTGGCGGCGGCATGTTCCTCGCGTACGGCGTGGTGTGTGCGTTGCTGGAGGCGCAACGCAGCGGTCAGGGTCAGGTGGTCGACACCGCGATGGTCGACGGAGCAGCGGTGCTGATGAGCATGTTCTGGGCGTTCAAGGCAGCCGGCATCCACGACGAGAGCCGCCGCGGCACCAACCTGCTCGACACCGGCGCGCCGTTCTACGACGTGTACCGATGCGCCGACGGCGAGTTCATCTCGATCGGTTCGATCGAGCCGCAGTTCTATGCCGAACTGCTTCGCCTCAGCGGACTGCAGGGCGATCCCGAGTTCTCCCAGCAGATGGACAAGAACCTCTGGCCACATCTCAAGACCCGACTGCGCCAGCTGTTCGAGACGAAGACCCGCGCCGAGTGGTGCGCGATCATGGAGACGACCGACGTTTGCTTCGCCCCGGTGCTCACCATGAGCGAGGCGGCCCGCCACCCGCACAACGTAGAACGCGGCACGTTCATCGAGGTCGGCGGAGTGCCGCAACCTGCCCCTGCGCCGCGCTTCTCGCGCACTGTGCCCGAAGTCGGCAGCGCTCCGGCGCACCCGGGCCAGCACTCGCGTGAGGTGCTCGTCGACTGGGGGCTCACCACAGAGCGCATCGAGGCGCTGCTCGACGCGAAGGCCGTGGTCGACGCCTGATGGGCACCTTGGTCTGCTTCCACGCCCATCCCGACGACGAATCGATCTCTACCGGGGGCAGCATCGCCCGGGCCAAGGCCGAAGGGCATCGCGTGGTTCTCGTGGTGGCCACGAACGGCGACTGGGGTGAGGTTCCAGACGACCTGGCCGAGGGTGAGAGCCTCGTCGATCGCCGTCGCGACGAGACCGACCGATCGGCTGCCGCGCTCGGGATCGACCGCGTCGTGTGGCTCGGGTACACCGACAGCGGAATGACCGGCTGGGAGCAGAACGAGCACCCGGAGTCGTTCTGGCAGGCGCCGGTCGACGAAGCCGCGGCGAGGCTCGCCGCGGTGCTCCACGAGGAGGCGGCCGAGGTGCTCACCACCTACGACTGGCACGGGAACTACGGCCATCCCGATCACATCAAGGTGCATCACGTCGGCCACCGCGCCGCCGAGATGGCCGGCACGGCCTCGGTGTTCGAGGCGACGATGAACCGCGATCACATCGCCCGGATCATGGCGATGGCTTCCGACATCGGGTCTCCTGGTGGCGACGAGGCTTTCGATCCCAACGCGCCGGCCGACGACGGCAACCCGTTCGGGATGGCCGAGCACGAGCTCACTCACGCGGTCGATGTCTCGCCCTACCTCGAACACAAGCGTGAGTCGATGCGATGCCACCGCAGCCAGATCACCGACACGAGCTTCTTCTTGGAGATGCCTCCCGACGCGTTCGCCGTGGCGTTCGGCACCGAGTGGTTCATCTTGAAGGGCGCCGAACCCGGCCTGTCCCCAGGGTGGCTGTTCGGGTGACCCGGTTGTACCTCGTGCGCCACGGGCGCGCCGCGGCTGGTTGGAGCACCGACCGCGACCCTGGCCTCGACGAGATCGGTCATGGCCAGGCCGTCGCTGTCGCCGCGCGGCTGCGCCCATTCGGCCCCTTGCACATCGAGACCAGCCCGTTTCAGCGCTGTCGCGAGACTGCATCACCCCTGGCGACGGCTTGGGGAGTGACGGCTTGCGTAGACCAGCGGATCGCCGAGATCCCCTCGCCGGAAGGCGTCGCGATGTCCGACCGCGTCGAATGGCTGAAGCACGCCATGAACGGCACGTGGAACGAGCTCGGCGTTCGTTACACCGCGTTTCGCGACGCCGTCGCCGCGGCGTGCCGGTCGCGACAGGGTGACTCGGTGCTGTTCACCCACTTCATCGCGATCAACGCCGCGATCGGCGCGGCCACGGGCGATGACCGCGTCGTCATCCGCCGCCTCGACAACTGCTCGGTCACGGTGATCGACGTGATCGATGGGGTCCTCCACCTGGTAGAGGGCGGCCATGAGGCCGACACCCTCATCCGCTGACGTCTTGCTCCGCTGACGTCTCGCTCTGCTGACGCCATGGCAGACTGCCCGGCATGAGAACCGGAGCGGCGTTCCTTTCGGCGTTCGCGGTGTCGTCGATGCTGTCTGGGTGCGGCGGTGATTCGTCGTCGCAGGAGACCCTCGTACCGATCATCACCACTACCACCACTTCGGCCCCACCCACCACGGTGCCGCCTTCGACCATTGCTCCTACCACGACCGCTCCGACCACCTCGACGACCAGCACCACGGTGCCGGCATCCACCACGACGTCGTCCACCATTCCGGTTGCGGCCTCGCTGGTGTTGCGCGACACCGGGCTCGGTGACGCGGCGTTCGGCGCCGACCCCGGCGAGGTGATCGCCTACTTCACGTCGATCCTCGGCCCGCCGACGGCCGACAGCGGTTGGGCCGACCCGTTCTCGTCGTTCGGCATCTGCCCCGGCACCGAGGTGCGCGGCGTCACGTGGGCCGACCTCACGGTGTTGTTCAGCGACGACAGCACGGTTCTGAGCGGACGCCGGCACTTCTTCAACTACCTGTACGGCCCGCCGTTCGGCGCGAGCATCCAGCCCGAAGGGATGCGCACCGAGCGGGGCATCGGCGTTGGGTCCAGCGTCGCCGACCTGCTCGCCGCGTATCCGGAGGCGCAGGTCTACCCGGAAGATCTGTACGGCCCGTACTTCGTCATCAACGAGGAGCTGATCGGCTTCCTCACCACCACCGAGCCCGATGGCACGATCTTGTCGTTCATCGGAGGTATCGGCTGCGGTGAGTAGAGCCGGTCCTTTTCGCTAGGGTTCCTCCATGAAGCGCATGCTCCCGGTCGCCGAGCTCGCCCGCGACGAGCGATTCGTTCGAGTCTCCGTGGAGGAGACGCTGTTCGATCCTCGAAACCTGAGTCCGTCGGCGCAGACCAACGGCCTCGCCCCCGGTGTGCGGAACGCGAGCGACAACGCCCGCGGCCTCATGCACGGCATCTTTGTCGGCGAGATCCAGGCGCTCGAGGGTGCCGGCCGAACCTGTTTCGACTTCGATCTCGGCGACGGGCGCGATCAGGCGCCGTTCGGCCTCAAGCTCGACATGGCCCGGCAGTGCTGGGACGAGGCGCGGCACGTGGAGATCAGCTGCAAGCTCGGCGATCACATGGGCGGCGAGATCGGCGAGTTCGCCGAGCAGACGCTGTTGTACGAGGCCGCATGCAACGCCGACCCGGTGCTGCGACTCACCGGTGTGAACCGCGCCCTCGAGGGTCTGGCGATCGATGTGTTCAAGACGATGCGCGACTTCGGCACTGCGCTCGACGATCCGGTGCTCTTCTTCTGCGAGGACTGGATGCTCGCCGACGAGGTGACCCACGTGAAGATGGGCAGCGATTGGCTGCGGCGCCTCACTGCAAACGATCCCCAGCGCCAGAAGGACGCACTCGATTTCCAGAAGGCGGTAGACAAGCTGTTCAGCTTCGGCGGGTTCCGCGGCGAGACCGACGAGAGCCCGGTGCACCTGGCCCGGCACTTCCGTTCGCTGGCCGGCTTCAGCGACGAGGAGATCGAGGAGCTGGTCGACATCGCTGCCGAGGCCTACGCCGAGGCCGTGGTGCAGCAGGAGGCCCGCGCCCTCGCCGTCAACGACGGCTGAGCGTTCCTCCAATGTCGCTGCGCGACGTCCACCAGGGGTTCTCGTGGGTGCCGATCCTGGCCAACGCCGCCGCAGGTTGCTGGGCGCTCGGCGCCAATTGGCTCACGGGCCTACGCGGGCGGGCCCTGTGGTGGTTCACCGGCGCCGCCCAGATCACCGTGTTCGTGCAGGTGATCCTCGGCGTGATGGTGGTGCGCCAGACCGGGGTCGAGCTGCCGAGGTTCCACGCCTTCTACGGCTTCGTGGCCATCGTCGCAGTGGGCATCATCTACTCGTATCGCACGCAGCTCCGGCACCGCATCTACCTGTTGTACGGGTTCGGGGGGCTGTTCGTGATGGGGCTCGGCATTCGAGCAATGCTGCTCAGCCACACCTTGCGCTGACCGCCCGGGCCGAGCCCGTCGGTCAGGCGGAGGCGAGCTTGGCGTCGAGATCGTCGAGGGCGAGCGCCAGCTGCGCCGGCAGCTTGTCGCCGAACTGGGCGTAGTGCGCCCTGATCTGCGGGATCGCGCCCTGCCATCCGGCGATGTCGACGGTGAGCAGCTCGTTGATGTCGTCGGCCGACACGTCGAGACCGGTGGTATCGAGCCCATCGGCGGTTGGGAGCAGCCCGATCGCGGTCTCGACGGCATCGGCGGTGCCGACAACGCGTTCGAACACCCACTTCAGCACGCGGCTGTTCTCACCGTACCCGGGCCACAAATAGCGTCCATCGTCGTCGCGGCGGAACCAGTTGACGAAGAAGATCTTCGGCAACTTCGGGATGGCGGTCTGCTTGCCGATGCTGAGCCAATGGGCGAAGTAGTCGCCCATGTTGTACCCGCAGAACGGCAGCATGGCCATCGGGTCGAAGCGCAGGTTGCCGACCGCACCCTGCTGGGCAGCCGTGGTCTCGCTGGCCATGATCGAGCCGAGGAACACGCCATGGTCCCAGTCGCTGGCCTGGGTGACCAGCGGAACCGTGGTGCGGCGGCGACCTCCGAAGAGGATGGCCGAGATCGGCACGCCGGCGGGATCTTCCCACTCCTCGGCGATCGATGGGCACTGTGAGGCCGGAGCGGTGAACCGGGCGTTGGGATGAGCGGCCGGGGCGTCGCAGTCGGGCGTCCACGGGTTGCCGCGCCAGTCGGTGGCGTGTGCCGGTGGCGTGGAGCTCATCCCTTCCCACCACACGTCACGGTCGGCGGTAAGCGCCGTGTTGGTGTAGATCGAGTTGCCCCACAGGGTCTCCATCGCGTTGGCGTTGGTGTCGTAGCCCGTGCCGGGCGCGACTCCGAAGAAGCCGGCCTCGGGATTGATCGCGTACAGGCGGCCGTCGGCGCCGAACTTCATCCAGCAGATGTCGTCGCCGATGGTCTCGGCCTTCCAACCCGGAATCGTGGGCACGAGCATCGCCAGGTTGGTCTTGCCGCACGCCGAGGGGAACGCTGCGGCGATGTACCTGAACTCTCCGTGCGGGTTGGTGAGCTTGACGATCAGCATGTGCTCGGCGAGCCAACCGTCGTCGCGGGCCATCACCGAAGCGATGCGCAACGCGAAGCACTTCTTGCCGAGCAGGGCGTTGCCTCCGTAGCCGGAGCCGAAGCTCATGATCTCGCGCGTCTCGGGGAAGTGGACTATGTACTTGTTGTCGGGGTTGCACGGCCAGGCCGCATCGGCCTGACCGGGCCCCAGCGGGGCGCCGACCGAATGCAGACACGGCACCCAGTCGTCGCCGCCGAGCACGTCGAGCGCGGCCTGGCCCATGCGCGTCATGATCCGCATGTTGGTGGCGACGTAGGCCGAATCGGTGAGCTGCACGCCGATGTGGGCGATGGGGGAGCCGAGCGGGCCCATGCTGAACGGCACGACGTACATCGTGCGACCCCGCATCGCTCCGGTGTAGAGCCCGTTCATCTCGGCGCGCATCTCGGCGGGATCGCGCCAGTTGTTGTTCGGCCCCGCGTCGGCCTGGTGCTCGCTGCAGATGAACGTGCGATCCTCGACGCGGGCGACATCGCCCGGGTCGCTGTGCGCCCAGTAGCTGTTGGGTCGCTTGGCGTCGTCGAGCCTGGTGAAGGTGCCACCATCGACGAGCGCCTGGCAGAGCTGCGCGTACTCCTCAGCGCTGCCGTCGCACCAGTGCACGCTGTCGGGCTGCATGATCGCCGCCCAATCGTCGACCCACTGTCGAAGACGGGTGTTGCTCGTCGTGGCACTCATCGGGTGACTGCTCCTCTACTGAGCCGCCGGGCCTACTGGCCGGGCGTCTTCATGTCGACCTCGCTACCGAGGCGGAGCCGTGAGGCACGGTTTTGCTCGTCGAGGTCGAACACCACGCGTTGCCCCTGACGGAGCATGCGGAACACCGAACCGAGGATCGCGTCGGCCGCGAGGTCGTAGTCGGTCAGGTCGGTGTCGCACAGGACCACGCCGTCACCCGTCATCGGGTCGTACGACTTGATCACGCCCTGCACGTGACTCAGCCGGCCTTGACGACTTTGCCGCTCTTGATGCAACCGGTGCACACGTGCAGGCGCTTCGGCGAACCGCCGACGAGGGCCCGGACACGCTGGATGTTCGGGCTCCAACGCCGCTTCGTGCGCCGGTGCGAGTGGGACACGGACATGCCCCACGACGGCCCCTTGCCGCACACTTCACATACTGCTGCCATGACAACGCCTTCTTTCGATCGATCGAGCCTCGCGAGACGTCGTGTAGCGACAGCGCCGTGAGAACCACAAAACGATATCAGCCGTCCCGTCGTGTTCCCCAAGTGCCGGCGGGCCGCGCTCATCGTTTGGGGTGATGGCCCCATTCACTGCAGTGGGGATCATTGCAGTGAGGATCCCTACAGTGAGGAGGTGCCCTCGCTCGAAAGCCTGTCCGCGGACGCCCTTCGCTCCATCATCGTCACCTTCCGCGATCTGCTGAAGGTGCATGCCGACCGGTTGAACCGGCTCAACGTGTATCCCGTGCCCGACGGCGACACAGGCACCAACATGGCGCGCACGCTCGAGTCGGTCGCTGCCGAACTGGGTGAGGCGGCGCCCGACCTGGCGTCCACCTGCGCGGCGATCAGCCACGGTTCGTTGATGGGGGCCAGAGGCAACAGTGGCGTCATCGTCAGTCAGGTGCTGCGCGGGTTCGTCGCCGCATTCCGCGACGATGTTGTGCTCGACGGCAGAGTCGTGGCCGATGCGCTCACATCGGCATCGGCGGCCGCGTATCAGGCCGTGCTGCGACCGATCGAAGGCACCATCCTCACCGTCGTCCGGTGCGCTGCCGAAGCGGCGGCCTGCCTGGATGGGGGGTCGCTGGTCGAAGTGTTGCGCGCCGCCAGAGCAGAAGGGCAGTTGGCGCTCGACAGCACGCCTGATCTGCTGCCGGTGCTGCGCGACGCAGGAGTGGTCGATGCCGGCGGCGCAGGTTTCATGCTCCTGCTCGATGCGGCGCTGCATGTCGTGGCCGGAGAATCGCTGCCCGAGC
>VFMC01000035.1:9269-10219 GCA_006515795.1 Acidimicrobiaceae bacterium
GCCGCCCATCGCCACGCGGAGCAAGGAACCGATGTGTCCGAGCTCCGCTACGAGGTGATGTACTTCCTCGATCTGCTCGATGCCCGCATCGAGGCTTTCAAGCAGGGTTGGGGTTCCATTGGCGATTCGATCGTGGTGGTCGGTGGCGATGGTCTGTGGAACTGCCATGTGCACACCAACGACGTCGGCGCGGCGATCGAAGTGGCGCTCGATCTCGAGGGTCGCCCGCGCGGCATCCGGGTGACCGATCTGTTCGAGGAGGTCGCCGAGGAGCACGCGCAACGCGAGCGCGAGCTCACAGGAGACCATCCGCCCTTCACCGGCTCGTCGCCGTCGCTGCCGCACGTGACGTGCGCTGTCGTCGCCGTCGCCAGTGGCGATGGCCTCGTGGAGCTGTTCGGCAACCTCGGCGTGCAGGGTGTGGTCACGGGTGGCCAGACCCTCAATCCGTCCACCGCCGAGCTGCTCGCCGCGGTCGAGGCTGTCAACTCCGATCAGGTGGTGGTGCTGCCGAACAACAAGAACATCATCCCCGTCGCCGAACAACTGAACGCACTCACGCAGAAGCACGTCGTGGTGGTGCCGACGCGGTCGATGCCAGAGGCGCTCGCCGCCCTCGTGCTGTACGACCCCGAGGCCGACGCCGAGGCGAACGTCGCCGAGATGTGCGACGCCGTGCAATCCGTCGCCGCCGGCGAGATCACCATGGCGGTGCGCGACACGTCGAGCGCCGCCGGTCAGATCTCCACCGGCGATTGGATCGGCATCGTTCGAGGCGACGGCATCGTCGCCGTCAGCGGATCGGTCGTCACCGCGGCGCAGGCGCTCCTCGCCCGTCTCGTCACACCCGGTCGCGAGATCGTCACGATCATCACCGGCTCACAGGCCGCGGCTGCCGACACAGACCTGCTCGTGCACTGGCTCGCCGAGGAACGGTCGTCCGTTCAGGT
>VFMC01000035.1:10268-20169 GCA_006515795.1 Acidimicrobiaceae bacterium
GTCGTCCGTTCAGGTGGAGGTGCACCACGGCGCCCAGCCGCTGTACCCCTACCTGTTCGGCGTCGAGTGAGCTCACCGGTGGGCGGCGCTCCACTCACGCTGCGCGAGCTCGACGCAATCGGCGTCGACCGCCTTCGTGGCGTCGGCGACAAGAAGCTGGCTGCCCTCGACGAGCTCGGGATCGAATCGGTGTACGACCTGCTCAGCTTCTATCCGCGGCGGTGGGTCGATCGCAGCAACGAGGCGAGGGTGAGCGATCTCGAGCCTGGCAAGGAAGCGCTCGTGCTCGTGGCGGTGCGTTCGGTCGCCAAGCGCATCACCAAGAACCGCAAGACGATGGTGACGGCGGTGGTGGGCGACACCAGCGGCCGGCTGTCGGTGGTGTTCTTCAACCAGCCGTGGCGAGAGCGGCAGCTGTACGAAGGGTTGAACATCTCGCTGTTCGGCAAGGCCGATGTGTATCGAGGTGGGTTCCAGATGACGAACCCGATCGTCGACCTGATCGGTGATCGCACCGGTCGGATCGTGCCGATCTATCCGCAGAGCGAGAAGGTGGCGCTCACCACCTGGGAGATCGCCGGGTTCGTCGAGAACGCGCTCGAGCGATGTGCGGCGCGTGGCATCGCCGATCCGGTGCCGTGGGTTGTGCGACAGCGACTCGGATTGCTCGACCGCACCGACGCAATGCGACTCATCCACCTGCCCGAGACGGCGGCAGATCAGGCGCGGGCGCGCCGCCGGCTGGCCTTCGACGAGCTGCTTCGGGTGCAGACCATGCTGGTCATGCGCAAACGGGCGATCGAGCGCGAGTCGAAAGGCATCCGCCACACCATCGACGGCGATCTGGTCGGCCGCCTCCGCGCCGCGGTGCCATACGAGCTGACCGGCGCCCAGAAGCGCGTGATCGAGGAGATCGAAGGCGACCTCGCCGGGGTGCACCCGATGCATCGCCTGCTGCAAGGCGATGTCGGCTCCGGAAAGACGCTGGTGGCGGTCAGCGCGATGCTCACCTCCGTACAAGGTGGGCATCAGGCGGCGCTGATGGCTCCAACCGAGGTTCTCGCCGAACAGCACGCCGCCGGCGTGAGGCGTCTCTTGGCCGATGTCACGGTGCCCGACCCGGGCAACTTGTTCGGTGACCGCCCGCTGCGGGTCGAGTTGCTCACGAACCGGGTCACCGGAGCCGACCGGCGTGAGGTGCTGGCCGGCCTGGCCGATGGTGGTGTCGACATCGCCATCGGTACGCACGCGCTCATCCAGGACGCGGTGTCGTTCGCCAGCCTCGGCGTGGTGGTGGTCGACGAGCAGCATCGCTTCGGTGTCGAGCAGCGTGCGGCGCTGCGCGACAAGGCCGCCGGGGGAGCGGTGCCCGACGTGCTCGTGATGACGGCGACGCCGATCCCACGCACGGCGGCGATGACGGTGTACGGCGACCTCGACGTGAGCGTGCTCGACGAGATGCCGCCCGGCCGAACGCCGATCGTCACGTTCTGGGCGAACGGACCGCTCGACGAGGCAGCGGTTTGGGCCGACGTTCGTGCCGAGGTGGCCGACGGGCGCCAGGCGTACGTGGTGTGCCCACTGATCGGCGAGAGCGAGAAGCTGGAACTGAAGAGCGCCGAGGAGACCTTTGAGGAGCTGGCCGCAGGTGAGCTGCAAGGTCTGCGGCTGGCGCTCCTGCACGGACGCATGCCGTCGGCGGAGAAGGAGGCGGTGATGGATCGCTTCCGCCGCGCCGAGATCGACGTGCTCGTCGCGACCACGGTGATCGAGGTGGGCGTCGATGTTGCGAACGCCACGATCATGGTGATCCTCGATGCCCACCGGTTCGGCATCGCCCAGCTCCACCAGCTCCGCGGCCGTGTGGGCCGAGGCGTTCATGCCTCGCGGTGTTGGCTGGTCACGACGCCGGATCCCGAGAACCCGACCGACAACCCGCGCATCCAGGCGCTCGTCGAGAGCACCGATGGCTTCTACCTCGCCGAGGTCGACCTCGACCTGCGCGGTGAAGGCACGATCATGAACACCGCTCAGAAGGGTCGCAGCGATCTGCGGCTCGCGTCGCTGCGTCGCGACCGCGAGCTCGTGGTGCAGGCCAGGGAAGCGGCGTTTGCGATCGTCGACCCCGACCCTCAACTCGCCGGCCATCTCGAGCTCGCCGATGAGCTGCAACTGCTGTTCAGCACCGACGACGAGGAGTTCCTGTTCAAGAACTGAGCTGAGGGCACGATGTCTCCAGCGAAGTGCTCTCGGCATGAGGTGAAGTTGCAATTGCAAGCGTTGCAGGCGACTATGGTTCGGCGATGTTGAACGGCGAGGTGGCCAGATTGCGTGCGAGCGTGGCATACCGGCCGACAATGATCGAGAAGATCGATGAGGTTCTCAGGCAGTCGGCTGAGGCGTCGGTGTCCGCACTCCGAGACTCGAAAGGTGTCGACGTCGTCAGACGGCGACTTGCCGACCCGGCGTTGCGCGTCACGCTCGAGACGTCGTACGACTGCATCAGGTTGTTGGTCGGCAGCGAGTTGGACACCCATTCGTCCGGAGAGCGCGGGCTCGGCAGGACGACAGCTGCGTTCCCGCGGCTCGGCGGCCGGTTCGGGTCGGACATCACTCCTGGTGGCGCCGCAAGGCTTGGCCCGGTGTTGGAGGAGCTATGCATCGGCGGCTTCGGGGCGTGCGCCGTCTACGACGCCCTTGTCAATCCGACTCCGACAGTCTTGCGGACTCGCGAGCAGGACGATCTCTTGGCGCAATGGGTGAGCCGCTGCATCGGCACCTGGGCGGGATGGTCGAGCACGGCCCGTAGTCTGGTCGAGATCTGCAGCGACGACGCAACGTCGCGCCTCGTCGCAATCGCCGACGATGTCGGTATGACCAAGGGGTTGAGGAGTAAGTCGAAGCGTGACGACGTCCGGAAGACTGCAATCGTGTTGGCGTCGGCCGGGTTGCAGCTCTTCGTGGCACACACGCCATCGTCGGACGATTGGTTCAGGCGCGCGTGAAGGGCTTGGTTCGATGACGCCAGCACGGATGGAGCCCTAAGGACGTGATTGGTAGGCGGCCGGCTGTGGCACCAGCGGGCAGCGGCCGTCGATGAGCCGGCCGACGATGAGCACGGGATGGCGAGTAGGAGTGCCGCGTGGCGATGGCACGCTTGCTGCCTGTGGATCGTCCCAGTTACCCGCGGTTCGACCACCAAGAATTGGTCGCTTCGACGATCCGCGTAGTCGTAGCCGCGGTCGACTCTCAGGTCGCCGACATCGGCGAGCAGGCGAGTCGAAGCGAAGGCGTTCAAAGTGGGCTCTGACATCGCGACCTCGTTGGGGTTGGCGCCCTCGATCGACCACCCGAGCGGGATCGCGGCGAGGTGGATCGCGACCGACCACTAGGACTCCACCGATACCTCCGCGGTACCGTCCGCGGGTCGGAGCCGGGGGCGGCAGGTCTCAGGCTGGGTACCCGCGACCTCAACTCCCACGACTACCGGCGCATGCTCGTGACGGCTGTGCTTCGCCGCCTCGATTGCTTCCGGATTGTGTGTTCCTCCTGGCTCTTCAACAGGGAAGACCGCTCCATCGGCCCGGTGAGAGGTTGGGCTAGAGAACTCGTCACTCGGTTAGTGTATCCAGATCGAAAACCGGTATCGTCGAGAGAATGATGATCGAAACTGTCGACCTCTTGAATGCTGGCGAGGTAGCTGATCTACTCGGCCTATCGCACCGTGAGGCGGTCTCCACCTATCGGCGGCGGTATCCGGAGTTTCCGCATCCGGTGGTGTCTAAGGGAACGTGTGTGCTCTGGAGCCGAGATCAAGTCCTCGGCTGGGATGAGTGGAGACGCAACCGGGGCCGCGGGCCTCTTGTTCGGTGCGCTCGTGATGCGGTCGGCTGGGTACTCTCGCTGCCTGGGCTTCGTGTCGAACAGGCTTCGGCAGCGAATCTCGCCGACGCCGAACATGCGATTCGGCAGCACCTCAACACAGCCTTCGCCCCGGATGACATCGAGCCCGACCTGCGACTTGCAGAGCCGACCGCACGATGTGTCTACTGTGGGGGCCGGATTGACCCCACAGGCGGAGGCAGCTCGGCTAACGGTCCAATCCGCCTCCGGGGCAGGTGCGAAAGTTGCGTGATCGACTATCGAGGTCGCCCGGGCAGCTGGGACCTCGGATGACATGTCGACGGGTGCGGCTGACTCACTGCGGACCGACCAAGGACATCGTCTGTTTGTTGCGCCTAGCGATCGCCGCATGGCGAGAGCCCGTTGCTGCGCGGGTCGAAGGAGCGGGCTCGGGTAGCCGGTCGCTGCCAGCGAGCCTCATCTGTCCCGAGGAGTTCCTGTTCAAGAACTGATGTCGGTACTGTGGTTGGGTCGGAACCTCCACGGGTTTCGGCCACGACCCCGGGCGACTTGTAACCGCGCCGGGGTCACTTCGTTGGCAGGCGGCCGTCCGGTTCTGCTCGCTCGAACGCGACCGAGACGATCGGCTCGCTAGGGTCACGAAGGTGGCCGGCCGGATCGATCTGTTGTTGGGCTCGATCGATCTCGGCACATCGAAGGGGCTCGAGCTCGGGCCGTTGGCGAAGCCGGTCGTAACTCGCGGCATGGGCGACGTTCGCTACCTCGATCACATCGGCACCGATGCGCTCCGAGCGCGGTACGCCACCCACGCCGGTTTCGATGTCGACTCGATCGTGCCGATCGACTACGCATCGGGCGCCGGGTCGATTTGCGATGCAGTCGGGGCCGACGCGCCGTTCGACTACGTGATCGCCTCGCACGTGATCGAGCACGTGCCCGACCTGATCCGCTGGCTTCTCGACATCCGCAGCGTGCTTGGCGACGGTGGAGTGCTGGCGCTGGCGATTCCCGATCATCGCCGCTGCTTCGATGCGTTGCGTGCGCCGACCACTGCGGCCGACGTGATCCATGCCAACTTCACCGCAGCGACGACGCCGTCGCCGCGGCAGGTCTTCGACCACATGGCGTCCGCCGTCTCCTGGCATGGCCTCATTTCCTGGGAGGAGGAGCCGCCGTTCGCGGAACTGGTGTCGGTGCACTCCGAGCGCGCCGCCATCGACCGCGCCTCGGAGATCAGCGGCTCGGACGAGTACCAGGATGTTCACTGCTGGGTGTTCACGCCGTCGTCGTTCGTGCGGCTGTTCGCCTCGCTGCTGCGCCTGGAACTCGTGCCGTTCTCACTCGACTCCTGCTCAGACCCCGTCGGCGGCGAGTTCTTCGTGAGGCTCCGCGCGGCCGACGTTTCGACAGCCACGATGGTCGCCGCGGAGCCGCCGGCAGATGTCGACCGGATGCCGTCGACGGCATCCGAGCATGCCGCCCTACGTGCCGAGCTCGCGGCCACCCGGGCCGACCGCGATGATGCGCGCGACGAGTTGGACCGAACCGTCGGCAGCCGGTCATGGAAGCTGACGAGACCACTGCGGGCCTTCAACCGGGCACTCGCCCGCATCCGCTGATAACCAGGCGCGCTCACCAGGCGCGATCGTCCGACCCGTCATCGCCGTCGGGGAGCACGAGATCCCAGCGATCGAGGCAGTCCTCGCAGCGATAGGCCACGATGTCGCCGGGCTCCCAGATGCCGTCCTCGGGCGGGTGGCTGAGGAGGTGGCACCTGCCGCCGCAATCGACGCACACGATCGTGGACTCGGGCTCGAACATGGTCACAGTGTGCCGTCGGTAGCCTGCGTCGATGCGCGTGGTGGCGGGTGAGCTCGGTGGACGCAAACTGGTGGCGCCTGCTGGCAACACCACACGGCCCACCACCGACAAGGTGCGCGAGGCGGTGTTCAACTCGCTGTCGTCGATGGGCCTGATCGAAGGGGCCGTCGTTGCCGATCTCTATGCGGGATCCGGGGCGATGGGCATCGAGGCGCTGTCGCGTGGGGCAAGTCGCTGCGTGTTCGTGGAGCGCGACCGCTCGGCGCTCACGGCGCTGCGGGCCAACGTTGCCGCGCTCGGCGTCGATGAGCGGGCGGTCATCGTCGCGTCCGACGTGATGGCCTGGGTGCCGGCCATGCGCGGTGTCGACGTGGCTCTGATCGACCCGCCGTACGCGTTCGACGGGTGGGAGAAGCTGCTCGGTCTGGTGCAGGTCGAATACGCCCTGTGCGAGGCGAACCGAGAGGTCGCTCCACCGGCTGGATGGGAGGTCGTGCGTGCGAGGCAGTACGGCCGCACAGCGGCAACACTGCTCGGCCGGGTGCTGGAGCACTAGGTTTCCGGTTCACATGACCACCGTGCTCTATCCGGGGAGTTTCGATCCGATCCATCTCGGTCATCTCGATGTCGTCGAGCAGGCGCTCGAGTTGTTCGGCACGGTGATCGTCGCGGCGATGCACAACCCGTCGAAGCCGGGTGGCATGCTCGATCTCGACCGGCGACTCGAGCTCATCGAGGCGAGCGTGGCGCCGCTGCGCGGACCCGGGCGGGTCGTGAGCGTGGAGGCCTTCCCCGGGCTCGTCGTCGACGCCGCGCACCGACTCGCAGCCGACTTCATCGTCAAGGGCCTGCGCACCGGAGGCGACTTCGAAGTGGAGCAGCAGATGGCCCACACGAACTACGCGGCCGCCGGCGTGCGCACCGTCTACCTGCCGTGCAAGCCGGCGCTCGTGTTCATCAGTAGCCGCTTCATCAGGGAGATCGCGAACTACGGTGGCGACGTGAGCACGATGGTGCCGCCAGCGGTGCTGCCACACCTCCAGCGAGCGAGCAGAGAACCATGAGCAACGACGATCAGTACGACGACGCCGACGACGGGTACGGCACCGACGAGTTCGACACCGACTTCGATGATTCCGACGCCTTCGTGCGCACCACCAACGGATATGTCGGCGATGCCGAGCAACTGCTGCGGCGGGCCATCGATGTGATCGCCACGGCACCCACGATGCCGCTGTCGTCGTCGCCGCGCATCGACCGCGACGAGATCGTCGAGCTCCTCGAGGAGGCACTGCACCGGCTACCCGAAGAGATGCGCCATGCGCGTTGGATGATCAAGGAGCGCCAGGACTTCGTCACCAAGACCCGCCGCGAGGCCGACGAGTTGCTCGAGGCAGCCCGTGTGCAGGCCGAGCGGATGGTGCAGCGCACCGAGGTCGTCCGCGCCGCCGAGCAGCGCGCCCGGCAACTCAACGAGGCAGCCGAGGCCGACGCCCGACGGTTGCGGCACGAGACCGAAGACTTCCTCGATCAGCGCTTGGGCAGCTTCGAGGTGCTGCTCGACAAGCTCAGTCGCACCGTGCACAGCGGTCGCGCCAAGCTCGCCATCGGCGCTCATCACGACGAGTTCGACGCGACCGGCGAAGAAGACCCCACGAAGGGCTTCTTCGACCAAGACCGCTAACATCTGTCGGCCATGGCCAGCCCGCTGCGAGTGAACACCGCGGAGCTGCTCCGCCGCCCGGGGTCGGAAAAGACCGTCGATGCGGTGGTCACACCCGCTGACCTTCATCTGCTCGACGAGCGTTTCGATTCCTCCAGCCCGGCACGCGTGCAGCTGCACCTCGAGTCGCTCACCGATGGCGTTGTCGTGCGGGGCACGGTGGAGATCGATTGGCACGGGCTGTGTCGACGATGCGCGTCGCCGGCTGCGGGTCATCTGCTGTGCGATGTGCATGAGCTGTACCAGCAGGTCGTCACCGACCCGGAGGCCTTCGAGCTCGTGGGTGAACAGCTCGATCTCGCGCCGATGGTGCGCGAGGTGATCGTGCTCGATGCCCCACTTGCGCCGCTGTGCCGCCCCGACTGTGCCGGCCTTTGCCCGCAGTGCGGCGTCGACCGCAACGTCGAGCAGTGCTCGTGCACCACGGCCGAGGCCGATCCCCGGTGGGCGGCGCTCGAGCAGTTCAAGCAGTCGTTCGAGACCTGACCACGACAGGTGGGAGGAACGGGGTCGGCGCCGCTAACCTAACGCAGCCCATTTCGCGTAGGGAGAACCACGGTGGCTGTTCCCAAGAAGAAGAAGTCCAAGATGAAGACGCGCAGCCATCGCGCTGGCGCGTGGAAGCTCGAAGCCCCGGCTCGCAGCGTCTGCCCCCGGTGTGGCTCGGCCAAGTTGCCGCACACGGTCTGCTCGTCGTGCGGTTGGTACAAGGACCGCGTCGCGGTCGACGTCGGCTGACGTAGCACACCGGTCCATGCTCCCGATCGCCATCGATGCGATGGGAGGCGACCGCGCTCCCGGCGAGATCGTCGCCGCGGCCAAGGCAGCCGCATCGCTCGGCATCCCGATCGTGCTCGTCGGCAGCCCAGCGCTCCGCAGCAGTTCCGAGTTCGGCAGCATCGGCGATCTGCCTTTGATCGAGTGCGGCGAAGTGATCGAGATGCACGAGGATGGCGCCCAGGGTGTTCGGCGCAAGAAGGATTCGTCGCTGGTTCGTGCGGCAGAGGCGGTGCGCGACGGCAAGGCCAGCGCGATGATCTCGGCCGGCAACACGGGCGCCACCATGGCCTCGGCGCTGTTGCGGATGGGTCGGATCAAGGGTGTCAGCCGGCCGGCGATCGCCACTCCACTGCCGGTCCCGGGCCATGCGCCGAACATCTTGCTCGACGCCGGCGCCAACGCCGAGGTGCAGCCGGAGTGGCTGGTGCAGTTCGCCCAGATGGGCTCGGTCTATGCCCGCCACCGATTCGGTGTCGCCGAACCGAAGGTCGGCCTGCTGTCGATCGGTGATCGATCGGTGAGGAGCCTGGCAAGGGCGACACGCTGCGCAAGGAGGCCTACGAGCTGCTCTCCGTCGCACCGGGCATCCAGTTCGTCGGCAACGTCGAGGGCCGCGACATGCTGCTCAAGACCGCCGACGTCGTGGTCACCGATGGTTTCACCGGCAACGTCGTGTTGAAGACGCTCGAAGGTGCCGTGCGTGTGCTGATGACCGCCATCCTCGAGGCCTTCGGGTCAGAGGAGCAGTACAAGCCGCACGCCGACGCGCTCCTGCCTGCCCTGCTGCCGCTGTACGAGACGATGAGCCCCGACACCTATGGCGGTGCGATGCTGCTCGGCGTCGACGGCGTCTGCATCATCACCCACGGTTCGTCGAACGCGAAGGCGATGCTGAACGGCATCAAGGTTGCCCACGAGATGGTCGAGGTCGACATCGTGGGCGAGCTCAGGGCCGCGATCTCCGCCGGAGCCTGACCGCCTGCAGGGGCTACCATCTGAAGCCCACCGTGGACACCGGTCCACACCGATTCCTGGAGAGTTCCTTGTCCGAGTCCTCAGCTCCGCTCGATCGCAACGGCGTGTTCGAGATCGTCCGCGCCAGTCTGGCCGACATCCTCGAGATCGAAGGGTCCACGATCACCGAAGGCCAGTCGTTCGTCGACGACCTCGAAGCCGACTCGCTGGCGTTGATCGAGCTCGTCGAGTCGCTCGAAGAGGAGATGGCCGAGCGGTCGGTCGGGTTCCGCATCGAGGACGAAGATCTCGAAGACCTCAAGACCGTGCGCGACGCAGTCGACTACGTGTATGCCCGGGTCAAGGGCGACTGACGTCGCTGCACCGGTCGTCGCGCTCGACGGCCTCGGTCAGCGTCTCGGGTACCGGTTCGCCGACGAGTCGCTGCTGCGGCGCGCGATGTCTCACCGATCGTGGTGCGCCGAGAACCCCGGTGCGCTGTCGAACGAGCGTCTCGAGTTCCTCGGCGATGCCGTACTCGGTTGGATGATCGCCGACATCGCGTTCCGCGATCACCAGGACCTGCCAGAGGGCAAGCTCACCGACCTGCGCAAGAGCGTCGTCAACGCATCGGCCCTCGCCGAGGTCGCGGCCAACATCGATCTCGGCTCGTGCCTGCTGCTGGGCAAGGGCGAGAACGGCGGCGGCGGAAGGTTGAAGCCGTCGATCCTCAGCGACGCACTCGAGGCCGTGATCGGA
>VFMC01000422.1 GCA_006515795.1 Acidimicrobiaceae bacterium
GCTCGCGGTCTCGGGTGCTCGATCGGTCGACCTGGTTGAACCGATGCGAGGCGGTGCGTCGTTGGCGATGCACCGCGTCACGGTCACCTTCGCCAACGGTGCCAGCGACCGACTGGTCCTCCGCCGCTACGTCCGCCCCGAGCAGACCGCCGACGATTCCTCTGTCGCTGAGCACGAGGCCGCCGTGCTGCGGCTCGTCGAGCGCATCGCGACGCCGACACCAACCCTGATCGGCGTCGACCCGACCGGCGATGTGGCGGGTGTTCCGGCGGTGCTGATGACCGAGCTCCCTGGTCGTCCCGAGTGGGCGGCGAGCCAGCGGTGGATGCGCCAACTCGTCGACGTACTCGTCGACGTCCACGACATCGACCCGGCCACAGCAGATGGTGTGCGGCCGTTCGCCGTGTACTCGCAGTCGTCGTATGCGTTGCCGAAGTGGGTGACCAGGCCAGCGGTGTGGGAACGGGCGATCGAGATCTTCCACGGCCCGGTCCTCGACGACGACCGCACGTTCATCCACCGCGACTTCTACCCCGGCAACGTGTTGTGGCACCGACGGAGCGTGTCGGGTCTCGTCGACTGGGAAGCCGCCAGCGTCGGGCCGCGCTCGATGGACGTCGCCCACTGCCGGATCAACCTGCTCTACGACGGACTCGACACCGCCGACATCTTCACCCGAACCTGGGAACAGCGCACCGGACGAACGTTCCACCGGTGGGCAGACATCGCCACCATCATCGGCCTCCTCGACACCGAACGCCGCCACCCCTCGGCCCAACGCAAGCGGCACGACATCGAGACGATGCTTCAGCAAGCCGTCAACGCGATCGACGGCCCGTAACGAGCACAGAACGCTCACCCCCGCCCGCACAGAACGCGCACCTCGCGCCGCAGAAAGGCGCCGAGAACCGGCGATCTGTGCGTCGGGCATGCCCCCAATGTGGCGGTATGCGACGCTCGCGAACATCGGTTTGCAGTCACTTTCACCTTCAAGCGGTCGATTGGCTGTCAGCGGGCAGTGGCGGCTGGCCGCCGATGGGCTGAATCCGATCGCCGCCTCCACCCTGGCTCAGCGCCCGGTCGCCGGGTCGGTTAGTGCGGTGGTGGTGTGCCACATTTTCCCGCGGGAAAACTGCGGGTGACGCCGGCGACGTTGGACTGCAACGCGGCGAGCGCACAGTCGAGGTCGAGGTCGTCGCCGTACCAGCTGCCACCGATGCGATCGGGATGCTCGGGCCGGGCGACCAGGAACTCTGCCGGCGCAATGTCGCGATCGACGGGTGTCCCATCGGGGAAACAGACCTCCAACCGACGATCGCCGTGCAAGGTGAGCAGCAACCCGTGCAGGTGGACGATGCGATGATGGAACCAGCACAACCGGGCCAGGTTCGAGATCCCTGTCTTGCCGCCCTTGGCATGGGCGACAACATGATGGGCGTCGAACGAACCGGTGTGATCGCAACCGATGAACTGACACGTGTCATGACGTTGGGCCAACCACCGCCGCTGCCGCGGTGAAGGTGCCCGCCGACGATCGCGCACCACCGGACCATCGCGCGTGTCGCTGAGCGTGGTCACCGACCCATCACACGCCAAGCATTCGGCGATCTCGACCGCGACCGGCGGACCATCATCGAAACGGGCACCGGCACCATCGACGTGGACCACGATCTCGGGCCGTGGCACCTCGGCCCGCCCGGTGATCAACTCCACAAACGCATCCGCCGCCGATCGTGACCTCGGCACCCCCCGTTCGACGACCGTCGCCTGCTGCACCGCAGCGATCACCGGCATCGCCAGATCAGCCGGTAACCGCACCGTGATCGACACCGACCCATCAGCCTCGCTGCACCACCCGAACCCTCGCCCGGCCAACTGGCCGACAGCATCGCCGGCAGACACACGCCGCAACGCCCCAACCAGGCG
>VFMC01000423.1 GCA_006515795.1 Acidimicrobiaceae bacterium
TCGCCGGTCACCGCCGACCACGTCAACCCCGAGCGGCCGTGGCCCGATCTCGATGTGCTCCGCGAGGTCACCGAGGCACGCGGTTTCGCCCTCGCGCCACGCCTCACCGTGTACCCCGAGTTCGTCCGCCAGAGCGAGCGTTGGCTCGACCCGGCGCTGCACTTCCCGGTGATGGACCGTAGCGACGCCGAGGGTCTGGGCCGCGACGATCCAGGCGCGATCTGGCCCGAGCGGGTCACCGCCGCCGACGTCGTGCACGACGGAGCCGAGGTGGTGCTCGTCGGACACCGCAGCACGCAGTGGTACAGCGGCGCCGCTGAGCCGCCACCAACGCTGGTGCCGGGGCGCGCCTTCACCAGGCCGGGATCAGCCGTCGACGAGGTCGTGCACGGCGTGCGGATGGGCCAGGAGGTCGGCTTCGACCAGATCGTCACCCTGTTCCGGGCCCGCGGTGCCGAGGTGAACGCAATCGCCGATCTCGCCGACGACCTGCGCATCGATGCCGCCGGCGACGCGATCACATGGGTGCACAACCGCAACATCAACTACACCAACGTGTGCACCTTCAAGTGCAGGTTCTGCGGGTTCTCGAAGGGCAAGCTCAGCCTCAACCTGCGCGGCACCCCCTACTTGCTCACGCTCGACGACATCGCCGACCGTGCCCGCGAGGCGTGGAATCTCGGCGCCACCGAGGTCACGTTGCAGGGTGGCATCCACCCCGACTTCGACGGCGACTACTACATCGACGTCACCCGTGCAGTGAAGGCTGCCGTGCCCAGCATGCACATCCACGGGTTCACCGCCCTCGAGGTCACCGAAGGAGCCAAGCGACTCGGCGAGGATCTGCGCACGTACCTGCTCCGCCTGCAGCAGGCCGGGCTGGCATCGCTTCCCGGCACGGCCGCCGAGATCCTCGACGACGAGGTTCGGGCGATCCTTTGCCCCGACAAGGTCAACACCGAGGAGTGGCTCGAGTGCCACCGTCAGGCACACCGCATCGGGCTCGGATCGAACGTCACGATCATGTTCGGATCGGTCGAGCACCCCGAGAGCTGGGCGCGGCACCTTCTCGTCACCCGCGACCTGCAGAAGGAGACCGGCGGCTTCACCGAGTTCGTCGGGCTCCCGTTCGTGCACATGGCCTCGCCGATCTACCTCCAGAAGCGTTCGCGGCGCGGTCCTACCTTCCGCGAAACCCTGCTGATGCACGCGATCGCCCGCATCGCCTACCACGGGTGGATCCCCAACATCCAGGCGAGCTGGGTGAAGATCGGGCTCGACGGCGCCGCGCAGCTGCTCCGCTCCGGCTGCAATGACATGGGCGGCACGTTGATGAACGAGAACATCTCGCGAGCCGCGGGCGCCGCGCACGGCCAGGAGATGACCGCAACGCGCTTCACCCAGTTGGCCGAACAGCTGGGTCGCCGCGCCGAACAGCGCAGCACGGGCTACGGCCGGGTCGAGAGCCGCGTGCCCGCCTGACCGAGCTCAGGCCACCAGCATGCTGCGGGCGTGATCGATGTCGTGCTGGAGCTGACCCCGCAACGCCTCGATGCCGTCGAACTTGCGCTCGCTCCGCAAGAAGTGGGTGAACTCGACCCGCGCCGGCTCGCCGTACAGATCGTCGGAGAAATCGAGAAGATGCGCCTCGAGGATCGAGTGGTCGGCGTGTTCATAGAACGTCGGGCGCCGGCCGAGGTTGATCGCGCACGGGTGACGGACGCCGTCGGGGCGGATGTACCAGCCGGCGTAGACGCCATCGGCGGGGAGGCAGACCGAGCTGGGCACCTGAACGTTGGCCGTGGGGAACCCGAGCAGCCGGCCACGCTGGTCGCCGCGCATCACCACGCCCCGTGCCTGGCACGGTCGCCCGAGCATGCGTGCCGCCAGCTCGACCTCCCCACCGGCGAGCGCTCGCCGGATCGCGTTGCCCTCGCGGTGGCTGCCGAAGTGGAAGTCGTCGCCGACCACGATGCGTCGGGCCGCCAAGCACGTCACGAGCACTCGCTCGACGAACGAACGCGGCGACTCGTGCGATTGCTCCGCGTCGAAGTGCACGAGCACGGTCGCATCGATGCCCGTGGCGTCGAGCAACTCGAGCTTCTGCTCCAGGTCGGTGAGCTGCTGTGGTGCGGACTCGGGGCGCACTATCGAGGCGGGATGACGGTCGAAGGTGATCACCACCGAGCGCGCCTGCAGGCCGGCGGCGACGCGGCGAACCTCTTCGATGATCGCCTGGTGGCCGAGGTGGACACCGTCGTAGGCGCCGATGGTGACGACCGACCGCTGTGCCCTTCCATCGGCTGCGGGCGGCCATGGCGACGCCGAGAGATCAGTGATCAGATGCACGACCAGCGACGATATCTGCCACCGGACGGCTGACCTCAGTCGGCAACTGCGCCGGAGGCCGGGAGCACGACGGCAGGTTTGGCCCGGTGCTCGTCGACCCGTTCGTACATCGCCAGGAGGTCGCCGGCGAGATCGCACACCGCCCACGGCCCCTCGCCCTCCCACGAGGCAAGGATGCGGCCGTTGCGCACCATGGCTGCCACGTCGTCGGTCACGCTGACCGCTGGGTAATCACGCATGGCCAGCACCGGGCTGAGCAGGACGGCTCGGTCGGCAACGTTGGCCTGCGCCTCGTCGAAGCTCCCGCACGCGGTTCGCCGCAGCGAGCGCAGGTGGGCGCCGCCGCCCAGCAGCCGACCGAGATCGGCAGCGATGGTGCGCACGTAGGTGCCCGACGAGCAGGTGACCTGGATGCGGTAGACCAGCGGATCGTCGGTTTCCTCCACTAGGAAGCGGTGCACGGTGACCGGGCGCGGGGCCCGCTCCACCTCGATGCCCTCCCGTGCCAGCTCGTGCAGTCGCCGACCGCCGACCTTCAACGCGCTGACCATCGGTGGAACCTGCAGGATCGGCCCCGTGAGATGGCTGTCGATCGCGTCGCGCACCTGCGCGAACGTGACGTGGCTCATGTCGTGCGACGCG
>VFMC01000036.1 GCA_006515795.1 Acidimicrobiaceae bacterium
GCCGGTGGTCGCAGCCCGCTGGCCGGCAACGGGCGCGCCGGAACGGCACTCGGCCGGCTCGGCTCGCCAGGGCTCGGGCGCGTGCTGACGATCTTGCGCGGTTCGTCGGGCTCCGTCACGACGACAGCTGGAACTGACGCCACCGGTTCGACGGCCGGTTCCGAGGCGAGCGCGGCAGGTGCCGCGGGCTTGTCCTCGACAGGTGCCGCTGGCGCACCCTCGTCGGCGGCGACCGGAGGCGCCGCGTCGGTGAGCGCAGGAGCGGCCTTCTTGGCAACCGCCTTCTTGGCAACGGCCTTCTTGGCAACCGCCGTCGCGGCACCGTCGTCGACATCGGTTGTTGCAGCCGTGGTGGTAGTGGCCACCGCGGCCTCGCTCGCCGCAGATTCGCTCGCGGCAGGTTCGTTCGCCGACGCCAGCTTGGCCGACGCCTTCTTGGCCGCTGTCTTCTTGGCCGCTCTGGCCTCTTCGGGCTGTTCGGAACGGATGAGACCGTCACGTTCGGCGCGACGACGCAGCCGGTCGGCCTGGGCCTCGATGACCGCGGAGGACTGGCTCTTGGCCTCCACACCCATCGCGCCGCAGAGCGCGAGCAACTCGGCATTCGTCATCCCGAGCTCTCTCGCGAGCTCGTGTACGCGCATGTTCTTCGCCAAACTCGTTCAGCCTTTCGTTGTCGCCGGTCCGTCGGACCGTTGTGCGGCGACCGACCAGTGTCTCATGTTCTTCTGGGTGGATTCGAATGCGTTGACGAGCTCGGCGAGCGCGCCAGCCCTGATCGGGCGTCGCCATGCTCGTTCGAACGCCCGCTTGCGGACGGCGAGACCGAGGCAGTCGGACGAGCACACCCACGCCCCCCGACCGGGAGCGGTGCGGCTGATGACTGCCTCGCCCTCATCGCTGAGGGCGCAACGGACCATCGTGTGCTGTGGCGCCGTCGAGCGGCAGCCCACACAGGTCCGCAGTGGTGCGGTCTCGGTTCGGTCAGCTCGTCGCTTCGTCTCCACCCTCCTGTCCTGCAGCTTCGACGCTCTCGTCGACCTCGACCGCGACCGTCTCCTCGGCGCCAGTCACTTCGGCGACCGCCACTTCGGCGACGGCGATGGCTTCGGTGGCAACGCCCTCGTTCCACTCGGCAGCGCTCACCACCGACCCATCGGCGGCGCGGAACTCCATGACGCCTTCGGCGTTCTCCGCCCACTCGCCCTCGGCGTAGTCGGCCTCGTCGGGGCCCTCCATGTGTTGGGTCTCGCCGCGGATGTCGACCCGCACACCGGTGAGGCGCGCCGCGAGGCGGGCGTTCTGGCCCTCCTTGCCGATCGCCAGGCTGAGCTGGTGGTCGGGCACGATCACGTCGGCCTGGGTGCCATCATCGCTGATGATCACCTCTTTCACCTTGGCTGGCGACAGCGCCTTGGCGACGAAGTCGGCGAGATCCTCGCTGAACGGGACGATGTCGATCTTCTCGCCGCGGAGCTCGTTCACGACCATGCGCACCCGACCACCGCGCGCACCCACGCACGCGCCGACCGGATCTACGTTGTGGTCGTTGCTCCACACCGCGATCTTGGTGCGGTGCCCTGGCTCGCGAGCACATGCCCTGATCTCGACGATGCCGTCGGCGATCTCGGGAACCTCGAGCTCGAAGAGCCTCTTGATCAGCCCGGGGTGCGTGCGGCTCACCACGATCTGGGGGCCCTTGGCGGTCTTGCGAACCTCGACGATGTAGGCCTTCACTCGGGCACCGGGCTCGGGACGCTCGAAGGGCACCTGCTCGGCCTGCGGGAGCAAGCTCTCCACCCGGCCCAGGTCGAGCAGGGTGTAGCGCGCGTCGGTCTGTTGGATGATGCCGGTGACGATGTCGCCCTCGCGGTTCGCGTACTCCTCGAACTTGCGGTCGCGCTCTGCCTCACGGATCTTCTGGCCCATCACCTGACGAAAGGTCTGTGCGGCGATGCGCCCCATCTCGTCCTTGCGCGGCGTGTCGTCGCGCTCGTTCACCCAGAGCCCGTCCTCGTCGACGTCGTAGGCGGTGAACGTGAACTCGAGCGTGTCCGGATTGACTTCGACGACGACCTCTTCGGCCGCGCCCGGCCGGCGCTTGTAGGCGAGCGCCAACGCGTCGGCCAGTACCTGAAGCAGTGTCTCCACCGAGATGTTCTTCTCGTTGGCCAGCATTCGTACGGCTTCGGACATGTCGAGGTTGCTCATGACGGCTCCTGCGTGGTTGGCGCCGCCATCGACGCAGCGGTGGGCGAGGACGATGCAGCGGTCGGCGCCGCCTTCTTCGAGCCCGCCGGCTTGGCGCCGGCCGGCCTCATGCCGGGCTTCATGCCGGGCTTCACGCCGGGCTTCGGGGACGGACCCCACACGAACACCGTGCGGGCCCGGTCGATCTGGGTGTACGGCACGACTCGCTCCGACATCGCCGGATCGTCGAGGCGGACGGTGAGCTCACTATCGGTGGCGGCCACGAGCGAGCCCTGGATTCGCCGCTCACCGTTCAACGGATCGCGGAGGCGAATCGCCAAGGTCTTGCCGATCTCGCGCTGGAAGTGCGCAGGAGTGCGCAGGGTACGTTCGAGGCCGGGGCTGGTGACTTCGAGGTTGTAGTGACCGGGGACCGGATCGTCGTGGTCGAAGTCGCGCGAGATCATCCGCGTGACCAGAGCGATGGCTTCGAGATCGAGCCCGGAAGCCGATCCGGGAGGGGCGTCGATGGTGATCCGCAGCGTGCCCCCGCGGAACTCGATGTCGTAGAGCTCGAGTTGCATCTGGGCGACCAGCGGGGCGACCATCAGGGTGACGCGTTCGATGACGGAGTTGTCGCTCATTCTGGCCTCCCTTCGTCGACTCGTAGATGGACACGCTGGCTGAGATCTTGGGCCCATCAGACAAGAAGGCGTGGACCTGAGGGCCCACGCCTTCGGTTCGGAGAACTCAAGGACCGGACGAGTATATCGGCCGAGCGACCCCGAGAGGCCCGGTAGCCTTCCCCGCCGTGCTCCGCCTGTCCACCTTGTTCGTTCGCACGCTCCGTGAAGACCCCGCCGACGCCGAGGTGGCCGGCCATCGTCTGTTGGTGCGCGGCGGCTACATCCGCCGAGCAGCACCTGGCGGATTCACCTGGCTGCCGCTCGGCTGGATGGTGTACCGCAACGTCGAGCGGATCGTTCGTGAGGAGATGGACCGCGAGGGGTTCCAGGAGGTGCACTTCCCGGCCCTGCTGCCGAGGGAGCCGTACGAGATATCGGGTCGATGGACCGACTACGGCGACAACCTGTTCCGCCTTCAAGACCGGCGCGGCGCCGACATGCTGCTCGCGCCGACCCACGAGGAGATGTTCACGCTGCTGGTGAAAGACCTGTACAGCAGCTACAAGGACCTCCCCCTCGTCATCTACCAGATCCAGAACAAGTTCCGCGATGAGGCGCGCCCGCGGGCTGGCTTGTTGCGTGGCCGCGAGTTCTCGATGAAGGACTCCTACAGCTTCGACATCGACGATGCCGGCCTGCAGGTGAACTACGACAAGCACCGCGCTGCCTACATGCGCACCTTCGATCGGCTGGGCATGCCATACGTCATCGTGTCGGCGATGAGCGGTGCGATGGGCGGATCGGCGAGCGAGGAGTTCCTCGCACCACTGGCCGTCGGTGAAGACACCTACGTGCGCTGCACGCGGTGCGACTACGCGGCCAACACCGAAGCCGTCCAAGTCGCGCCTCCGGTTTCCCCGGCCATGGCGGACGCTCCTCCGGCGAAGGTCGTCGACACACCCGACACCCCCACGATCCAGACCCTGGTCGACCTGATGAACGGTCGGCCCGACCTTCGGCACCCCGACCGCGACTGGACAGCCGCCGACACGCTGAAGAACCTCGTGGTCACGCTTCGCCACCCCGATGGCACCACCTCGGCCCTGGCCATCGGCGTGCCAGGGGATCGAGAAGTAGACATCAAGCGCCTCGAGGCCCAGGTGTCGCCGGCCGAGATCGAGCCGTTCACCGAGGCCGACTTCGCAGCCAACCCACACCTGGTGAAGGGGTACATCGGGCCGGAATCCCTTGGCGAGGCGTCACCTTCGGGCATCCGCTTCGTCGTCGATCCCCGCATCGTCGACGGCACACGGTGGATCACCGGCGCGAACAGCGCGGGTCGCCACGTGGTCGACCTCACGGCCGGACGCGACTTCACCGCCGACGGCGTGATCGAGGCCGCCGAGGTGCACCACGGCGACCCGTGCCCGGTGTGCGGCTCGCCGCTCGAGATCGCCAGGGGCATCGAGATCGGGCACATCTTCCAGTTGGGTCGGCGCTATGCCGAGGCGCTCGGCCTCACCGTGCTCGACCAGAACGGCAAGACGCGGGTCGTCACGATGGGCTCGTACGGAATCGGCGTCTCGCGTGCCGTCGGCGCCATCGCCGAACTGAACTGCGACGACAAGGGCCTCGTGTGGCCCCGCGAAGTGGCCCCGGCCGATGTGCACATCGTGGCTACGGGCAAAGCCACCGACCCACAGTTGCCGGCAGCCGAGGCGCTGGCCGCGCGCTGCGAGGAGGCGGGCCTGCGCGTGTTGCTCGACGACCGGGTTGGCGTGTCGCCCGGCATCAAGTTCAACGATGCCGAACTGCTCGGAGTGCCCACGATCGTCGTGGTCGGCCGTGGCCTCGCCGATGGCATGGTCGAGTTGAAGGATCGACGCTCCGGCGACAAGCACGATGTCGCCCTCGCCGATGTCGTCGCCCAACTCCGCGACCTGCTCTGACCGGCACCCTGCAATCGTCAGCCGAAGCGGACCAGACCCTGGTCGATCACCGCTCGGTCGCCGACCGAGGTGGTGAACACGGCCTCGCCGGCACCTGTACGCCAACCACGAACCGTCAAGACGTCGCCGGGCATGACCGGCGACGAGAAGCGGCCCTCGATGTGATGGAAGCCGGTGACGTCGTTGTCGCAGAACGCCCCGAGCAGCGCCCGGCCGGTGAAGCCGTAGCTGCACAGGCCGTGCAGGATCGGCCGGTCGAACCCGCCCATCGAAGCGAACGATGGGTCGGTGTGCAGCGGGTTGCGGTCGCCGGACAGCCGGTAGACGAAGGCCTGGTCCGGTGAGGTCTGCATCGAGATCTCATGGTCGGCGGCGACTGCGGGGGGCTCGTTGCGCGGACCGGACGGACCACGATCGCCACCCCAGCCACCCTCGCCGCGGATGAACACCGACGACCTCGTGGTCCACAGCGGTTCACCGGATTCGAGCTTCACCTCGGCCTCGATCACCACCACCGCCGCCTTGCCCTTGTCGTACATGGCGACGACCCTGTCCTGCGTGGTGGCACTGGCCTCGACCGGGATCGGGCGGTGCAAGGTGATCGCCTGCGAGCCGTGCACGAGCAGCGCCCAGTTGAACGTTCCGATCTGGCTCATCGCACTGGCCCCGGCCGAGGCGCTGCCCGAGCCGGCGACGACGGCGAACGTCGGGTACACCACCTGCGCCACGTCCCTCGTGTTCTCGGTGGTGAACGGCAGGTCGGCCTGGCCGGCGCCGATGCCGACGGCGTAGAGCAGCGCGTCCTTCGAAGCCCAAGAGATGGTGCGGACGTCGCCGCTCGCACCTACGGCGGCTGGGTTCAACGGCATGGTGTGGTCCCTTTCCTGTGCTGCTGGGCACGTCTCCTGGGCGACGCGACGCGGCGAGCCGCACCGCGGCCGCTCGGGGCGTTCACGTGCATCATGGCCGATTCGGGACCAACGGCTCTACCTGGCGTGGAACCCCGGTGGCTGAATGCTCGGATGAGAATCCTGCTCGTAGCCGATCATCCGGGAGACGCCCGCGTCGTTGAGAACGCGCTCGTCAGCGAGGGGCACACGGTGACCACCTGCAATGACCGCCACGGGGGCCCCTGTCGCGGGATCGCCGACCTCGACGAGTGCCCACTCGAGTCGGCAGTCGACGTGGCCGTGATCGCCCGGTCGGTGAACGACCGGCGCGGCATCGGCGAGATGGGCGCTGTTTGTGCCGCCCGACATCGGGTCGGCGTGGTCGAGATCGATCCCGCCGAGCCGGGCAGCCGCTCGATCTACGACCTCACCGACGAGGCCGACCAGCAGATCTTCCAGGAGTACGTGAACGCGGTCACCGAGATGCTGCAGCCCGTGCTCGGCGACGACCCGTTCGAGGTGTCGGTCACCCGCCGCGAACGCGACGTGCAGGTGTGGGTGAAGCTCGGCTTCTCATGCTCGCCGATCGTGGTGAGCTCGGTGGCCGATCGGGCTCGCGCGGGCGTGCGCCACTACGACCGTTTCGCCCAGGTGATCGATGTGTCGGTGGTACAACCCGCGTCGTGCTGAGCGGGCGGCGCGCTCAGCCGGTTCGCGGCGCGGTTCGAAGCGCGACGCTCAGCGCGGTTGCGGCCAACCCCCCGGCACTCCATCCATCCCCGAGTTCTGGCGCGCCTTCGCCAACAGCTCTTCCACGACCGGACCGAGCTTCGTCGGGTCTTCGATCGGCGCAGTTCGTGGGCCGCGCACCCACCCCTCGGCGATCGCAAGGGTCTGACCACTGGCTTCGAACACCCGGCCGGTGACGCCCGCCGACTCGGCCGACGCGAGCCAGGTGACGATCGGGGCGATCCAACGCGGCGATCGCATCTCGCGCTCCTCGTCGGTCTCCGGGGCCGGGCCGAGGCCCTCGGTCATGCGTGTCAGCGCGACCGGCGCCACGCAGTTCACCGTCACCCCATAGCGGCTCAGTTCGAGCGCGGCGATGTTGGAGAACGAGGCGATGCCGGCCTTCGCCGCGCCGTAGTTGGTCTGGCCGGGGTTTCCGTAGATGCCGCTAACCGAGGTGGTGTTGATGATCCGCCCATCTACGGGTCTGCCGGCCTTCGACTGCTCGCGCCAGTACGCCGCGGCCCAGCGACTCGGCGCGAACGTGCCCTTGAGGTGAACGTTGATGACCGCGTCCCACTCCTCCTCGGTCATGTTCGCGAGCACGCGGTCACGCAAGATGCCGGCGTTGTTGACCACCGCGTGCAAGTCGCCGAAGGTCTCGATCGCGGTGTTGATGAGCCGTTGTGCACCTTCCCACGAGGAGACGCTGTCGCCGTTGGCGACCGCCTCGCCGCCCATGCCCTTGATCTCGGCCACGACCTGCTCGGCGGGGTTGAGGTCGTCGCCCGAACCATCGACGTTGCCACCGAGGTCGTTCACGACCACCTTGGCGCCGTGAGCAGCGAGGCTCAGCGCGTGTTCGCGGCCGATGCCGCGCCCGGCCCCGGTGACGATGGCCACGCGACCTTCACACAACCTGCTCATCTGGATCTCCCTCGTTCGAATGCCGTCGTCGCCAGGGCATTCACCCGGCAGCTGGACGGCTCATCATAAGGTTCGTGCTACGCATCGGTACCAGTTGGCCGGTGCTCCCCCGTAGCCTCGATGGCCGATGAGTACGCCAGCGTCCACCGCCGACGTGGTCGTCGTCGGAGCCGGGCCCGCGGGCACGGCCGCGGCAACCACGCTTGCCCGTTGCGGGCGACGGGTGTTGGTGATCGACAAGGCCGAGTTCCCCCGCGACAAGTGTTGCGGCGACGGTCTCACCACGCTCGCGCTACGCGAGCTGGAAGCACTCGGCCTCGATCCGGTGGCGGTTCCCAACTGGCACACCGTGACCGACGCCTGGCTGCGGTCACCATCGGGTCGCGAGGTGTGCCTCCCACTGCCGAAGGGACAGGGGCTGTTCGCCGCCACGACGCCGCGCCGCGAGCTCGATGCGGCACTCGTCGATCTCGCCCGGCGTGCCGGCGCCGAGGTCGTCGAAGCACACCAGCTGCTCGGCATTCGCCAGAGGAGCGATCACGTCGACGTCGACGTCGACCACCTTGGCATCGTGCGCGCCCGTTTCGTGATCGCCGCCGACGGCATGTGGTCGCCGACGCGCAAGCTCCTCGGGCTCGCCGAGACCGGCTACCTGGGCGAATGGCATGCGTTCCGGCAGTACGCCCGGGACGTTACGGGTCCCGCCGCCGAGCGCCTCTACGTGTGGTTCGAGCCCGACCTGTTGCCGGGCTACATGTGGAGCTTTCCGCTGCCCGGCGGTCGGGTGAACATCGGTTTCGGCGTCCGCCGCGACGGCACTCGACGAGTGCAGGACATGAAGGACCTGTGGACCGATCTCCTCGGCAGGCGCCATGTCGTGGAGGCGCTCGGCCCGGTCGTCGAGCTCGAGGACCGCCACACCGCGTGGCCGATCCCTGCGGCGATCAACCGCGCCGTGCTCACCCACGGGCGAACGCTATTCGTCGGTGATGCGGCGCGAGCCACCGACACGATGACTGGCGAAGGCATCGGCCAGGCCGTGCTCACTGGACGGCTCGCGGCCGAGGCCGTACTGGCAACCGGAGCGATGCAGCCCGACGCGGCTAGGTCCCACTACGAACGACGCGTTCGCCATCACCTGTTCGCCGACCACCTGATGTCGACGGTGCTCAGCCGCGCACTCGCGGATCCGCGCAGTGCGCGAGGCGCGATCCGTCGCGTTGGCAGCAATGAGTGGACGCGCCGCAACTTCGGCCGATGGATGTTCGAAGACGAACCGCGGGCCGTGCTGCTCACGCCCCGGCGATGGCACCGAGCACTCCTCCACCGTCCCGGCCCGTACCGCTAGCCGCACCGCTAGCCACCGTGAACGTGACCGGGTCATCCGGCCGCCGAGGCTCACGGACGTGAGGGTTCGTGAGCGTGACCGGGTCATCCGGCGGCCGAGGCTCACGGACGTGGGGGTTCGTGAGCGGCGACGGCCCGGGCGCGGCGTGGGGCTCACGGATCACCTGACCGCGGGTTCGCCTCGGAGCGGCGGCGGGGTGGGTGGCTACGGTTCGTTCCATGCGCACACGACTCACCGAGATGCTCAACATCGACCACCCGATCATGCTCGCCGGAATGGGCGGCGTGAGCTACCACCACCTGGTCGCGGCCGTCAGCGAGGCCGGGGGCATCGGCACCCTGGGCGCGTCGACGATGAGCGCCGAGGAGCTCCCCGTCGAGATGGCCAAGGTGCGCGCCGAAACCGCGAAGCCGTTCGGGGTCGACTTGCTAACGGCCCTGCCCGGCCAGGTGGAGCGTGGCATCCAGAGCGTTATCGACGGTGGCGCCAGCATCTTCGTCGCCGGCCTCGGCGTGCCCCGCGAGGTGGTCGAGCTCCTGCACGCCCACAACATCTTGGTCGGCAGCATGTGCGGCAAAGTGCGCCACGCCGTGAGCGCTGTCGCCAGCGGCGTCGACTTCGTGGTCGCCCAGGGCACCGAGGGCGGCGGACACACCGGCACCGTCGCCACCATCGCCCTCGTGCCCCAGGTGGTCGACGCCGTCGGCGAGCGTGTGCCGGTCGTCGCCGCCGGTGGGCTGTTCGACGGACGCGGTCTGGCGGCGTCGCTGGCGCTCGGCGCCGACGGGGTGTGGATCGGCACCAGGTTCATCGCCACGCCCGAGGCGCGGGCGGTCAACGGCTACAAGGAGGCGCTCCTGGCCACGGCCGAGGATGGCACCGTGGTATCGCGATCGTTCACGGGGAAGACCTGCCGGGTGGTCCGCAACGATTGGACGAACCACTTCGAGCAGCATCCGGAAGAGCTGCAACCGTTCCCGGCTCAGGCCGCGGCCTCTGCCCGCGCCGGCGTGAACCACCTCGGCTTCCCGAGCGGAACCGAGGTTGACGTGTCGAGGGAGTTCATGCCCTGTGGGCAGGGCGTCGGTGCGTTCGACACCCTCGTGCCCGCCGCCGAGCTGGTACGCCAGATGCTCGCCGAGGCGGAGCGAACCATCGACCGGCTCGCATCGCTCCCGTCGCGTCGATCCGGCGCTGAGGGTACGGTGCGCCCGTGAGCGTTGCCGAGCACGTCGACCGAGTCTGGACCGACGACATCTTGCCAGCGTTGCACGAGTACATCGCCATCCCCAACGTCTCGCCGATGTACGACCCACAGTGGCGCGAGCACGGTCACATGGACCGGGCGGTCGCTCTGGTCCGCGACTGGTGCGCGGCGCGTGCCGTCGCCGGGCTCACGATCGACGTCAACGTGCTCGCCGACCGCACCCCGATGATCGTGATCGATGTTCCTGCGTTCGCGGGCGGTTCGCCGGACGATCCGGTGCTGCTGTACGGCCACCTCGACAAGCAGCCGGAGATGACCGGCTGGCGCACCGATCTCGGCCCGTGGAAGCCGGTGTTGGAGGGCGACCGGTTGTACGGCCGAGGCGGGGCCGACGACGGCTACTCGGCGTTCGCCTCGGTGCTGGCCATCGAAGCAGCCCAGCGGGCCGGTTTGCGACACAACCGCTGCGTGGTGCTGATCGAGGCGAGCGAGGAGAGCGGGAGCCCCGACCTGCCCGCACATGTGCAGGCGCTCCGCCACCGCATCGGCACACCGAGCCTGGTCGTCTGTCTCGACTCGGGCTGCCTCGACTACGAGCGAATGTGGGTCACCACCTCGCTGCGCGGACTCGCCGCCGGAGAGCTGCGGGTCGACATCCTCACCGAGGGGGTGCACTCCGGCGACGCAAGTGGCGTGGTTCCGTCGTCGTTCCGGATCATCCGCCAGCTCCTCGATCGCATCGAGGACAGCGCCGACGGCCACATCCGCATCCCCGAGCTCCACGTCGACATCCCTGCCGATCGCGCCGCCCAAGCCATCGACACGGCCCGCGACTTCCCGATCGGTGGGCACTTCCCATGGGTCGATGGAGCACGACCGATGGTCGACGATCCGACCGAGCAGTTGTTGGCGCGCACGTGGCGTCCATCGGTGAGCATCACCGGCGTCACCGGCATCCCGTCGGTCGCGACGGCCGGCAACGTGCTGCGACCGCACACCTCGTTGCAGCTCAGCGTGCGCCTGCCCCCCACGTGCGATCACGAAGCCGCGCTCGCCGCGCTCGAGCGAGTGCTCGAGAGCGACTCGCCGTACGGCGCCCGCGTGCGGCTCCTGCACGGCCATTCCGGGCCGGGTTGGAACGCGCCGTCGTTCGCTCCCTGGCTGCAAGCCGCGCTCGACACTGCGTCGGTCGCAGAGTTCGGCCGCCCCACCGGCGCCTTCGGTGAGGGCGGATCGATCCCCTTCATGGGCATGCTCGGGGAGATGTTCCCGCAGGCCCAGTTCGTCGTGACGGGAGTGCTCGGGCCGGGAACGAATGCACACGGACCCAACGAGTACCTTCACGTTCCGACGGCGCGCCGCCTCAGGCGCGCTGAGTCGATGTCCGACCGCCCATCGGCACCGGACGCGATCGAGCAGTTGCGCGCCCTCTGTCTGGCGTTGCCCCAGGTGACCGAGCGGCTCAGCCACGGCGAACCCACGTGGTTCGTCCGCGGCAAGAAGACGTTCGTGATGGCGAGCGATCATCATCACGATGACCGCTTCGGCTTCTGGTGTGCCGCGCCTGACGGGGTGCAGGTGGAGCTGGTGGAGACCGAGCCCGACCGGTTCTTCCGGCCCCCGTACGTCGGCCACCGTGGGTGGCTCGGCGTGCACCTCGACCGCGCCGACGTGGACTGGGACGAGATCGGCGAGATCGTGACCGAGGCCTACCGCGTGATCGCACCACCGAAGCTCGTGGCCGAGCTCACGGCCCAGCTCGAAGCGGCCGCGGCAATCCCCGACTGACCGGCGCAACGACCGACGGCGTCAGCTCGCGTCGATCACCGACGTCACCGCCGCGACCAGTCGCTGGGCGCGCGAGTCGCCGGCCAGGTTCGATGCCATCGTGTTCATCACGGCGACCGACCCTCCGGCACCAGGATGGCCGAACGAACCGGGCCCCGCATAGGCCGTGAACGGTCCGTGGGTCATGAACCCCATCCCGAACGTGGTCGGCATGATCAGGCAGAGGTCGCCCTCCCCCGCCGGTGTCACGGTGGTTCGGGCAAGGTCACGCACGGGTTGATCGAGCAGCTGCACGCCGTCGATCGGGCCGATGGTGGCGGCGTACATCTTGGCGAGTGATGCGGCGTTGGAGATGCCGTTGGCAGCAGGGATCTCGGCGGCGTGCACGTCGCGCCGGTTGAACAGGCCGTCGCCGACGAACGCGCCGTTCAACCCGAGGGCTCGACCGGCGCGACTGCCCGGGCCGAGGAACACCTCGAGCATCGCCTTCAACGCGGGATCGGCGCCGTCGGTGGCGATCAGTTCGCCGATCACCGGCGAGACGCGATGCTCCTCGGCATCTGGAAGACCGATCCAGAGATCGACACCGAGCGGGCCGGCGATCTCCTCGGCGACGAACCGCCCAACCGACCGCCCATCGACACGCCGGATCAGCTCACCGGCGAGCCACCCGAAGCTGATCGCGTGATAGCCGTGGCCGGAACCGATCGGCCAGTCGGGTCGAGTATCGGCGAGGCGAGCGACGATCGTCTCCCAGTGCAATGCCTCCTCCAGCGTCAGCGCAGCGTCGGGGGAGATGAGGCCGCACTGGTGACTCAGCAGTTGAGCAACGGTGGCGTCGCCCTTCCCTTGGGCAGCGAACTCCGGCCAGTAGTGCGCCACGGCTTCGGAGTAGTCGAGCCGGCCGCGCTGCACGAGCATCGCCACCGCGATCGCGGTGACGCCTTTGGTGGTGGAGAACACGAGCTGCAACGTTCGGTCGTCGTAGGGACGATCGGAGAAGCCGCCGTGGAGATCGACGACCTTGCGACCACGGTGGTAGACCGCCACCGAAGCGCCGGTGTCCTCCCCCGTGGCGAAGTTCCGGCGGAACGCCTCGGCCACCGCCTCCCAGCCCGCCTCGACGCTGCCCCCGAACGGAACCTCTCGTGTGGTCATGCGAGTGAACGTAGTCGGCGGTCGCGAAGGTGCCCGAGATGGAGGAGGTCGGCTCGCGGCACACGCGGCGAACAACGCGATACCGTCACCGGATGCGCTCCACGCCGCAAGACGACGAGTGGCTGGCCGCCGGCTTGTTGGACGCCGGCTTGTTGGACGCCGACGACGAGCAGATCGCCGAGCGACGCGCTTTGCTCGCCTGGCTCACGGCTCGTGGCATCTCGACCGAGCAGATGACCGCGGCCGCGAGTCGCGGCGAGCTCACCGCACTCGCCGGTGACCTCGCGTTGCGACCCGGCCAGCGCATCGCCCTTTCCGAAATCGCGCAGCGTACGGGCACATCGCTCGAACTGGCCGACGAGCTCCGCAGGGCGAGCGGTCTGCCACCGGACGGCTCGAACCTGTCGTCGGGGTACTCGGTCGACGACATCGAGATGTTCACCACCTTCGACTTGGCCGCGTCGATGTTCAGTCGACGCGAGCTGCTGCACTTCACTCGCGTGATGGGCAGTTCGCTGCGCAGGATCGCCGAGGCGGCAGGTGAGATGTTCCTGATCGACGTGGAGGCCCCGCTCATCGACGAAGGTCGTCACGCCCCCGAGTTGGAGCTAGCGGAGAGGAACCTCGCGGCGATGCAGTTGACGCACGGCGCCTCCTCGGTGTTCGAGCCCCTGTTCCGCCTTCATCTCGAGCTGGCCGCGCGGGCTACCAGAGTGGCCCGCGGAAGGAGCGACGACTATGCAACCGTCTCGCTCGCGGTCGGCTTCGTCGATCTGAGCGAGTTCACGAGCCGGGCCGGCAAGATGTCGCCGGAGTCGCTGCTGTCGATGGTGCTCGAGTTCGAGACCGCGGCCTACGACCTGGTGGCCGACAACGGCGGCAGACTCGTCAAGCTGATCGGCGATGAGGTGATGTTCACCACAGTGGCGGCCGAGCAGGCATGCGACATCGCGACGCAGTTGGTGGCCAGGTTCTTCCACGAATCGACGTCCGCCGCTCGCGGTGGCCTGGCTTTCGGATCAGTGGTTGCGCACGGCGGCGACGTCTACGGCGAGACGGTGAACCTCGCGTCGCGAATCGCCGACCTCGCCGTGCCGGGGGAAGTGCTGATCGACTCCGGAGTCGCCGCACATCTGGCCGCTGACCGGGTTCTCCCTGCCGGGCGACGACAGCTCAAGGGGTTCGACAGACCTGTCGAGCTGTGGTCGCTCGCCGACGTCGGCCAGCCCGGCTGACAGAGAGAAGGGGTTCGCCGCCCGGGCCCCGCGCGCGCCGTCAGGCGTTGTCGACGAGCTCGCGAAGGATCTCGATCGTCCGCACCGGGTCGGGCCCGACCGGATTGACCGAGAGCACCGTCACACCGGCCTCCTTGAAGGCCCCGATCCGTTCCTTCACGTAGCCCTTCGGACCGACGAGGTTGGACAGCTCGAGCCACTCACCGGGCAGCGCCGCGGCCGCCTCGTCCTTCTTGCCATCGAGGTAGAGGTCCTGCACCTCGATGGCCTCGCGCTCGTATCCGTAGGCGCGGGCGATGTCGTTGTAGAAGTTCTTGCCGCGAGCCCCCATGCCGCCTACGTACAGCGCCATGTGCGGCCGGCCGTAGTCGAGGACCTGCTTCTGCGCGTCTCCAACCAGGCTGTCGTCGATGGCGAGCATGCCGCCGGCCGATATGTCGAGCCGCTTGCGGCTCGGATCGCGCTTGGCGAGACCGGCCTTCAGCTGTGGGCCCCAGACGTTGTGGTACTTCTCGGGAACGAACATGATCGGCAGCCAACCGTCGGCCATCTCGGCGGTCGCCTCGACGCTCTTGTCCATCAGGCTCGCCCACCAGATCGGGATGTCGGAACGCACCGGATGGTTGATGATCTTCAGCGGCTTGCCGAGACCGGTGCCCTGCCCGGCCGGCAACGGCGCCTGGAAGGTCTTCCCCTGGTAGTCGAACTTCTCCTCGCGCTTCCAGATCATCCGACAGGCCTCGATGTACTCCTTGGTGCGCTGCATCGGCTTCTCGTACGGCACGCCGTGGAAGCCCTCGATCACCTGCGGGCCACTGGCACCGAGTCCGAGGATGAACCGGCCGTCGCTCACGTAGTCGCAGCCTGCCGCGGTCATCGCCATCAGCGCAGCCGTGCGCGAGTAGAC
>VFMC01000037.1 GCA_006515795.1 Acidimicrobiaceae bacterium
GCCTCGGCACGCGACGGCGTGCAGTTGGATGCCGGCGAGGTCAAGGATCACCTCCGCGCCGTCCTGCCCGACGTGATGGTGCCGGCGCACGTGGTCACGCTGGCCGACCTGCCTCACACCCCGAACGGCAAGATCGACCGCAACGGGCTTCCCTCGCTCGCCGAGGTGATGGGGCGCCGGTCGGAGGCAGCGCCGATCGTCGCCGCCGAGAACGATCTCGAGCGCACGGTCTTGACCGTGTGGCAGGAGACTCTCGGCACGCAGCAGATCGGCATCGACGACAACTTCTTCGACATCGGCGGCCACTCGCTGCTCGTCGTGCGCATGCACCGACGCCTCAAAGAGGTGCTCGAGCGTCCGCTTCCGCTCACCGAGCTGTATCGCTACCCGACGATCCGCGGGTTCGCGGCCGCGATGTCGGGCGATCAGCAATCGGCGTCCATGCAGCAGAGCCTCGACCGCGCCTCGCGTCGGCGCGAGAACATGACCGCGCGACGTCGCGTCCGCAGATGACGGGAGATCACGATCACATGTCTGCCAACTCCAACGCCAACTCCAGCGACAACGCCAGCGACAACGACAACGCCGCGGCCAACGACAACGACATCGCCATCGTCGGCATGGCGGCCAGGCTGCCCGGGGCACGAACGCCATCGGAGTACTGGACCAACCTGTGCGACGGTGTCGAGAGCGTGCGCTTCTACACCGAGGACGAGCTCCTGGCAGCGGGCGTCAAGCGAGACGTGCTGCTGCGGCCGAACTACGTGCGGGCCGGGTCACCGCTGCAACGGATGGACCTCTTCGACGCCGAGTTCTTCGGGTTCTCGCCGAAGGAAGCGGCGATCATGGATCCGCAACACCGCCAGTTCCTCGAGACTTGCTGGGAGGCACTCGAGGACGCCGCGCACGTGCCGGAGAGCTTCGAGGGCTCGGTCGGGATCTTTGCCGGGTGCGGGATGGGCAGCTACTTCGTGTTCAACCTGCTCACCAATGCCGAGCTGGTGCGCAGCGTCGGCCTGTTCCTGCTGCGTCACACCGGAAACGACAAAGACTTCTTGAGCACGCGGGTCAGCTACCTGCTCGATCTGCAGGGTCCGTCGATAAACGTCCAAACGGCCTGCTCCACCTCACTCGTCGCCGCACACCTCGCCTGCCAGCACCTGCTGTCGGGCGAGTGCGACATGGCCCTCGCCGGCGGTGTCACCATCGAGATCCCCCATGGTCGTGGCTATCACTACGAAGAGGGCGAGGTTCTCTCGCCGGACGGACACTGTCACGCCTTCGACCACCGCTCGGCCGGCACGATCTTCGGGAGCGGCTCCGGCGTGGTCGTGCTGCGTCGCCTGCAGGACGCGATCGACGACGGTGATCGCATCTATGCCGTCATCAAGGGCACCGCGGTCAACAACGACGGATCGCAGAAGGTCGGATACCTCGCGCCATCGGTCGACGGTCAAGCCGCCTGCATCGCCGAGGCGCTCGCCGTGGCCGACGTCGGCGCCGAGACGGTGAGCTACGTGGAGTGCCACGGTACCGGCACCGCGATGGGCGACCCGATCGAGGTGGCAGCGCTCACCCAGGCGTTCCGTGAGAGCACCGACAAGGTCGGGTTCTGCGGCATCGGCAGTGTGAAGACCAACATCGGTCACCTCGACACGGCCGCCGGTGTGGCCAGCCTCATCAAGGCGTCGCTGGCGCTGCAGCACGGTCAACTTCCACCAAGCCTCAACTACGAGGCGCCGAACCCGCGGATCGACTTCGACGACAGCCCCTTCTACGTCAACGCCTCGCTGCAGAAGTGGAAGCCGGAAGCCGGTATCCGCCGCGCCGGAGTGAACTCGCTGGGAGTCGGCGGTACCAACGCGTTCGCGATCCTGGAGGAGGCGCCCGCCAGGGAGAGCACGCCCAGCACGCTGCCCTGGCAGTTGCTCGCGCTCAGCGGCCGCAACCGAGCGGCACTCGACGACAACGCCCGCAACCTCGCCACGCACCTGCGCAGTCATCCCGAGCTCGACCTCGGCGACGTGTCGTCGACGTTGCTGCGCGGTCGGCGCCACTTCAGCGAACGACGAGTAGTGGTGGCCCGCGACACCGAGGAGGCGATTGCACTGCTCGAGGGCGCCGACCCGCGACGGGTGTACACCCACACGGCGGCAACCGAGCAGCACAAGATCGCGTTCATGTTCCCCGGTGGTGGCTCGCAGTATCCGCGGATGGCCATCGATCTGTACGACACCGAACCGGAGTTCCAGCGCCACCTCGACGAGGGTCTTCGTCTCCTGCAGGCCGACCACGGCATCGATCTGCGCCCGACCCTGTTCTGTGCCCCGGCCGAAGTGGTCAAGGCGAGTGCCGATCTGGAGTGGCCGTCGATGCAGCTGCCGGCCATCTTCATCGTCGAGTACGCGCTTGCCCAGATGCTGATCGCCAGGGGGCTCGTGCCAACGGCCCTGGTCGGGCACAGCGTTGGCGAGAACACCGCGGCGTGCCTGTCGGGCACGATGAGCTTTCGAGACTGCCTCGGCCTGGTCGTCCTGCGCGGGCAGTTGACCGACCGCGCCGTGGGCGGCCTGCTGGCGGTGCCGCTCACCGGAGACGAGCTGCAGCCGCTGCTCGATGAACTAGGTCTCGACCTGGCGGCAGCAAACGCCCCCGACCTCTCGGTCGCTTCCGGCGCTGCTGAAGCCCTGTCGCGGCTCGAGGCGCGCTTGTCCGAGATGGGTGTCGAGGCACATCGGGTGAAGATCAACGTTGCCGCACACAGCCGCATCCTCGATCCTGTGCTCGACGAGTTCCGTGCCTACCTGAGCTCGATCACGCTCAGCAAGCCGACCATCCCGTGGGTGTCGAATCGCACCGGCACCTGGATCACGAGCGAACAGGCCACCGACCCGCAGTACTGGGTCGAGCACCTACGTCACACCGTGCGCTTCGCCGACTGCATCACCACCCTGGCCGCCGAGCCCGGACGGGTGATGCTCGAAGTGGGTCCTGGCAAGACGCTGTCGTCACTCGCCAAGATGAACCCTGCGGTCAAGCCACAGCATGCGGCGCTGCCGGTGCTGCGCCATGCCGACGAAGTGGTGCCCGACGACGCGTTCCTGCTCGGACTGGTCGGCCGGTTGTGGGCAATCGGAGGCGAGCTCGACGTGCAACGGCTGTTCGGCGACGAGCAGCGCAACCGCGTCGGCCTGCCCACCTATGCCTTCCAGAGCCAGCGCTACTTCATCGAACCCGGTACCCGGTCAGACGTCGAGCACGAGTCGGGTGACGTGCTGGTCGACAAGGAGTCCGACCCGTCGGCATGGTTCTGGGAGCCGGTGTGGCGGCGGCGCGATGTCGAAGACCCCATCGACGATCGCCTGTGCTACTTGGTGATCGCCGACGCGGTCGGTGCGGCCGACATGGTCGTCGAGCGCCTCCGTGCCGCCGGCAACGCCGTGGTCGTGCTCCGCACCGGCGACAGCTACAGCGTGATCTCGCCCGATGAGTATCGGTTCTCGCCCGAGCAGGGACGCGACGGTTACGACTTGTTGCTCCGCGATCTCGCCAACGCCGGCCGCACGCCCGATCGTGTCATCCACCTCGGGCTGCTCACCGACGTCGAGACCTACCGTGGCGGGTCGAGCTTCTTCCACCGCAACCAGGAGCTCGGGTTCTACAGCTTGCTGTTCCTTGCCCAAGCATGGGCCGCCGACGGCGTGCGGCGCCCGCTGCACGTGCTGATGGGCACCGTTGGAGCGCAGCGCGTGCACGACTCCGACCAGGTGCCGTGGCCGGAGCAGGCGACGGTGCTCGGGCCGGCGATGGTCATCCCACGCGAGCTCGCTGATGTCACCGTGTCGTGCATCGACATCGATCCAGCCGATCTCGCCGCGCTCCGCACGACGCGCACCAGGGTGCGCACCAGGGCGCGCTCTGCCAGGTCATCGTCGCGTGCCCAGGCGGAGCAGCTGGTCGAGGCACTGGTTGTCGAGGCGCAGGCACGCCCCAACTGCGATGCCGTGGCGCTTCGCGGAACCGAACGGTTCCTCCACGACCTGAGACGGGCGCGAGTGCCCGAACCAACGGTTTCCACCAGCGATTCTCTGCCGCTGCGCGACGGTGGTGTGGTGCTGCTCACCGGTGGTCTGGGTGGGATCGCGCTCACAGTCGCGGAGCAGTTGGCGCGGACGCGATCGGCCAAGCTCGTGCTGCTCAGCCGCTCGGGGCTTCCCGACAGCGACACCTGGGACGACATCGTGCGCAAGCTCGGATCCGGGCACCCGCTGTCGAAGCGGATCGCCGCGGTCCGGCATCTGGAGTCGGCCGGTAGCGAGGTGATGGTGGTGGCCGGCGATGTCGCCGACGTCGAACGTATGCGGCAGGTCCTCGCCGAGGTCCGTGCCCGATTCGGCGCTCTGCACGGCGTCGTCCATGCCGCCGGAGTGGTGCGCGACAACCTCCTCGCCGTGAAGCAGCAGGGCGAGGTGGAAGACGTCTTCTCGCCGAAGGTTGCCGGCACGCTGGTGCTCGACGAGCTCACCCGCGGCCTCGACCTCGACATGTTCGTCGTGTTCTCGTCGACCAGCACCGTCTCGGCGCCGGTCGGCCAAGTCGACTACGTGGCTGCCAACGCCTTCCTCGACGCGTTCGTCCAGGCCCGTCACGGCAGGTCGCGGACCCGGTTCCTCGCCATCGACTGGGGGATCTGGAACGAGGTCGGCATGGCGGCCGAGGCTGCTTCGCGGATGACCGACGGCGGCGGCGATGTCTCGGTGCCTTGCATCCACCCTTGGTTCGATCATCGGTCGACCACCGAGCGGGGCGTGCACGAGCTCACGTCGCGCTGGAGCCCAGACACCGACTGGATGCTCGACGAGCATCGTACCGGCGCCGGCTACCTCGAGATCGCCCGTGGGGCGCTGCTCGAGGTCGGCATCGATCGGGCATTCGAGATGCACGATCTGATCTTCTTCCGGCCGCTGGCGATCCACGATACGACGGTGCGCGAGGTGCGCACCAGGCTGACGCCGATCGACAACGGTTACACCCTCGAGCTGCTCGAGCGGGTTTCGATCGACAATCCCACGAGCGAGGCCGGCAGCGGCGGCCACCGCGACGGCTGGCGCCGCACCGGCCAGTGCACCCTCTTGCTGCTGGGCCAGAAGCCGCAGCGATCGGTCGATCTCGCAGCAGTCGAGGCCCGATGCCCGAAGCGCGGCCCACGCCACTCTAAGCAGGAGGACCACCTGCTGTTCGGTCCTCGCTGGCAGGTCGTCGAGCACGCGTCGTACGGCGCCGGCGAAGCGGTCGCCCATCTTCGGCTGCCGGAAGCGGCAGCCGGTGATCTCGATGTGATCGGTCTTCATCCGGCGCTCATCGACCTCGGCACCGGCTTCGCGATGGACCTCATCGCCGGCTACACGGGCGAGGTGTTGTGGGTGCCGATCGGCTACGAGCGCATCCGCGTGCACGCTCATCTACCGCAACAGATCGTGTCGGTCGTCACCGTTCGACCGGGGAGCAGCGAAGCCTCCGGTTTCGCGCGCTTCGACATCACGCTCACCGATCCCGCCGGGCGGGTCCTGGTCGAAGTCGACGAGTTCAGCATCAAACGGCTCGACGGACCGATCGACTTGACCCCTGGTGGAGCTGCATCGGCCGATGATGTGCAGTTCGACATCGACGTCCACAGCGACCGCCACCTGTCGAAGTCCGAGCTGGTGTTCCAGCACACGCTGCGCCAAGGGATCCTGCCCGACGAGGGCGGTGCCGCATTCGAGCGTGTTCTCGGTGGCTATCGCGGTCCGCAGGTGGTGATCAGTTCGATCGACCTGCCGGCGCTGGTCGCCCAGACAGCTGCGGCCGCGCAGGCGCAGACTCGCCCGGTCTCGGGGGAAGATGGCGCTTCGTTCGCCCGCCCCGAGCTCGACTCGGAGTACGTTGCCCCGCGAGATGGCGTGGAGGAAGCGCTCGCCGAGATGTGGCAGGAGCTGCTCGGCGTGAGCCAGGTCGGGGTGCTCGACAGCTTCTTCGATCTCGGTGGGCACAGCCTGATCGCCGTCAGGTTGTTCTCGAAGGTGCGCAAGGCCTTTGCGGTCGACTTCCCGATCTCGGTGCTGTTCGAAGCGCCGACGGTCGCCGCGTGCGCCGACCTGATCAAGGCCGCGATCGGCGAATCGGGAGTATCGGATGGCGATGGGGTGGAACCCGAGCGCATCGCCAGGCAAAGGTTCTCCTACCTGGTGCCGATGCATCAGGGTGGCGGGGGCGTGAACCTTCCGTTCTTCCTCGTGGCCGGCATGTTCGGCAACGTGCTCAACCTTCGTCACCTCGCCAACCAGATCGGCACCGATCGGCAGTTCTACGGCATCCAGGCCCGCGGCCTGTTCGGTGGCGCCGACCCGCACGAGACGTTCGAGGAGATGGCCGCCGACTACCTCCAGGAAGTGCGTGCCGTCCAACCACACGGGCCGTATCTGTTCGGGGGCTTCTCCGGCGGCGGCTACGCCGCACTGGAGATGGCCAGGCAGCTGCGCGAGGTGGGCGAGGAGACCATCTTGCTCGTGCTGCTCGACACGCCCCTACCCACCGGTCCGTCGATGACCAAGGTCGAAAAGGCACGGTTCCACCTGCAGAACCTTCGTGCCGACGGCATCCGCTATCCCACCGCGTGGCTCCGCGGCCGGCTGCGTTGGGCGCGCACCGTGCACCGCCGTCGGCTCGGGATCGTCGACGAGTCGGCCGAAGGGGCGCTGCACTCGTCGGAGATCGAGGCGGCCTTCTACCGGGCGCTGTCGCGCTACGACACGCGCCGCCACGACGGTGTGATCAGCCTGTTCCGCCCGAAGCTCGCCATCGCCAACGTCTTTGGTCCCGACAGGATGATCGACCTCGGCAAGAGGTTTCTCTATCCCGACAACGGGTGGACGCCGTTCTGCGATCGTGTCGACGTGTTCGAGGTGCCCGGCACTCACGACAGCATGGTGCTCGAACCGAACGTGCGAGTGCTCGCGGCGCGCATCAGGACCGAGATCGACGCCGCCGAACGATCGGCCATGTCGCTCAGCAACCCGTGAACGAACGGGTGGTGGCGGAAGCCGAACCAGGTGAGGTCGCGGAGCTGCTGGCGGCGCTGCGGGCGATTGCCCCGCCGGGTGTCGACGTGGGGGCGATGCCGATCTCGGCGGAGCACGAGGCAACCTTGCACCCCGGCGAGCTCGAGCTCGTGGCGTCGGCGGTACCTCGCCGCCGGCGCGAGTTCGCGACCGGGCGGGCGCTGCTCCGCGCGATGCTCGGCACCGCCGCGCCGGTACTGGTGCTCACTTCGCGAGCCCCGGCGTTGCCCGTCGGCGTCGTCGCGTCGCTCGCCCACGACGGCGACATGGCGGTCGTCGTGATCGGTGCGGGGTCGGCGATCTCGGCGCTCGGTGTCGATCTCGAGCCGATCGGCGCGGTCGGCGAGGCGGAGGCTCGCGTGGTGGTGCGCGCCGACGAAGCGGGCCTCGATCCGACGCTCGCGTTCGTAGCCAAGGAGGCTGCATACAAGGCTTGGAGCAACTCGGGAGGTGGGCTTCTCGACCACCACGACGTCAGGATCACCTGCGCTGCGGGTGTCTTGCCGGCAGCGTTCTCGGCCGAGATCGTGGCTGGCGGGGCAACAGTTCACGGAATGCTCACGCGCACGTCTACTCGGTGGCTCGCCGTGGCTGCCGTCGATGCGCCACGATGAGGGGCATGCGACTGCTGCTCACCAACGACGACGGCATCGACTCGGTCGGACTGCACATCCTGGCCAGGGCGATGAAACGACACGGGCAGGTCGTGATCGTGGCTCCCGACCGTGAGTACTCCGGGGCCGGCGCGGCCCTCGGTGCCTTGCACCTGATGCAGCCCGAGGCACATCGCACCGCGGTGGAAGGGATCGACGAGGCCTGGGCGATCACCGGTCCGCCGGCACTGTGCGTGATGTTCGGCCGGCTCGGCGCCTTCGGAGCACCGTTCGACCTGATCGTGTCGGGGATCAACCCAGGGGCCAACGTCGGCCGATCGGTGTACCACTCCGGCACGATCGGCGCCGCGCTGAGCGGCCGCAACGGGGGGATCTCCGGCGTGGCGGTGAGCCAGGCGGTGACCGGCTTCGGCATCGAAGGGCAGGGCTGGGACGAGATGCTGATCGGCCAGAAGTGGCACACCGCTGCTGCCGTCGCCGACGCGTTCGTCGAGGGCCTCATCGCCGATCTGCCGGAAGATCCGGTGGTGGTGAACCTCAACGTGCCGAACGTGGAGGTCGGCGAGATCTCCGGGTGGAGCCACGCTGCTGTCGGCCTCGAGCCGCCGCGCAAGGTGTCGTCGGCCACGCTGCATCCGCGAGAGGGTCACGACGGCACGTTCCTCGTCAAGATGACTTGGGGTGACGCGGTCGAACTGCCGGCGCACACCGACGGCGGGATGGTGGAGGACGGCAAGGTCTCGGTCACCTACCTGAGCCGGCTCGAGGCGACGGGTCGCGCCGATCTCGATCGGGCCGAGTCGGCCCTGTCCACCCTCGTGCCCCGCCTCTGACTGTCCCCACGCACCCCCTCCACCCGAGTCGCACCCCTCCACCCGAGTCGCAGCCCCTCCACCCGAGTCGCAGCCCCTCACCCGAGTCGCAGCGGGACGGGCGAGGGTTTCGGCGCACCCAGGTGGCCGCCGGCGACTCGGGTGCCGCTCGACGGCGACGGGCTCAGGCGTCGACGAAGCGGCGGACTGCTTGGATCTTGTCGGCGGAGGGGATCATCCCCAACCGCACGACATCGCCCGACCTCGGTGCGTGGATCCACCGCTTGGCATCGATCGCGATGCCCACGTGGCTGATCACGTCGGGGTGGGCGCTGGTGAACATGAACACCAGGTCACCGGCTCTGATCGGCTCGGTCCTCCAGTCCACCGCGGTGCCGCGGGTCGACTGCATCGCACTTTGGTGGGGGAGCCAGACACCGATCTCGGCGTACGCGGCAGAGGTGAGCCCCGAGCAGTCGAAGCTGTCGGGGCCGGCCGTGTTGAACTTCCAGGGCTTGCCCAACTGTGCCGTGGCGAAGGCGATGACGGCTTCGACGCCTGACGAGGTGGACTCGGCCGATTGGGCGGTGGCCGGGCCGGGGGCCGCAGGGTCTGGGGAGACGACCAGCGTGCCCCCGGCCGGGATGATGAGCGTCGCGCCGGGGTGCACGATGCTGTCGATCTTGAGGTTGTTCGCCTTGAGCAGCGGGCCCAGCTTGACTCCGTGCTTGGAGGCGATCGCGGAGAGCGCGTCGCCCCGCTTCACGACGTAGGTTCCCGGCGATACGGCACCGGACGCTGTTGCCGGCGGCGTCGGGGCGGCCGCGGCCACGGGCGCGCCGGCCCCGGGAACGAGCAGCGTGTCGCCCGGGTGGATGACGCTGTCGAGGGTGATCGAGTTCACGGCGAGAAGATCAGCGAGCTTCACCTTCAGCTTCCCGGCGATGCCGACGAGGTTGTCGCCACGCTTCACCACGTACGTCGCAGTTGGTGCTGCGGCCGGTGCCGTGGCGGGTGGCGTGGTGCCCGATCGGTTCGAGGCCTGGACCGACGGAGTGGCGAAAGCCCCAACGGCGGACAGGCTGAGGGCGCTCGCGACGAGCACTCGGTTGATTCGGCGCATGACTTTTCATCGACGCCCGCCGTCGTCACCTTGAGAACTTCTTGAGGAACGCCGGCTCAGCGGGAGAGCTCGGGACGGCCGGAGCCGGTCACCACCAGCGTTCCCTCGACGAACAGTGGCGATCCTCCGACGTCGACGGTCACATCGGTCCACTCGGCAGATGTCTCGTGCGTCGACGCTCCGGCGGTCACCATGTCGGTGTGAACGGCGGCCTCCAGCTGGCATCGGGCGGCGGCGAGCGCTTCGTCGAGGGTGACGTGGCTCGATGGCTTGCCGGAGTGCACGACGAACTGTCCAGGCTGAGGCGACGTGATCGCACATGTGTGGGCGATGCGCACTCGACCGACGACCGCGCCGATCGCATTGGCCACGTCGGCGTCGTCGGGGATCACCACATCGGTGCGCAGCAGCGCGGCGACGGCCGGGTAGTAGGACGCGGCTGCCGCGCCGAGACCGACCAGGGGTGAAGCCATCGCGATGTCGACCTGCACTGTGGTGAGCGAGCGGTCGAGCGATCGCTGGACGATCTGCGAGCGCACCGCATCGTCGGCGAACCCGTCGCGGCTGAAGGCCACGGAGAGCGCTGCCTCAGCCGATCTTCGGATGAGGCGCTCGATCGTGAGCGCGGCGAGTGCGGCGCCGTCGGCAGCGATCGGACGGCCCATGCGGTCGCGTCGCCTGGCGAACAGATCGGCAGCCTTGGCGGAGGCCGCGGAATCGAACGTGCGCTGGCGGCCGATCACGTGATTGGCGTCGCTGGGGGTGAACGCCGCGTACTGGAGCACGCCGCGTTGCACGAGGCGTTCGGCGATTCGCCGCGACACCAGCGTGTCGAGCACGGTGGTGGCGACGCCGACGCGACCATCGAAGGCGTCGAGGATTCGACGCTCTGCCGGCGCGAGTCGATCGGCCGACGACCGCCGATCGTCGGCGACCAGGAACACCCCGTCGAGGTCGCCGACGAGCTCGGAGCGCAGCTGCCGATCGAGCGCGGCATGAACGAGCTCGGGCTCGTCGACCGCGAGGAGACCGACCGGTACGACCCGGCGCGGCCCGATCAGCAGCGAAGCCCCCATCGCCCGATCATCATGGCGAACCTCGCTGTCACCACCGAGGCCGTGGGTGACCATGTCGACGGCCGCGACCATGGTCTGGTGGCCGCCGACGGTGGCGCCCAGCGGGCTCACGATCGGCGCTCCACTCCGCAACACGGCGACGTCGGTAGTGGTTCCGCCGATGTCGGAGATGATCGCGTCGGCGAGGCCGGTGAGGTGGGCAGCCCCGACGAGGCTGGCGGCCGGGCCCGAGAGGATCGTCTCGATCGGACGATCGCGGACGAACGCGGCCGATACGAGCGATCCATCGCCGCGCACGACCATCAGCGGCGCGGAGATCCCGGTGTCCGCGATCGTTCGCTGGGTGGTCGCGACCAAGCCGGCGACGATCGGCACGAGGCGTGCGTTCAACACGGCGGTGACCGCTCGTCTCGGGCCGTTCAGTTGCGCCGAGAGCGCATGGCTGCAGGTGACCGGCAGGCGGGTGACATCGCGGATCATCTCGGCCGCGGCGAGCTCGTGCGCTGGGTTGCGCACGCTGAACTGAGACATCACGGCAAATCCGTCGACCAACCGTGCATCTGCCAGCATCTCGCCGAGCCGCCGTTCGAGCCCGTCGAGGTCGAGTGGTTCGATCTCGGAGCCGTGCGAGTCGTGCCCACCACGGAGGAAGATCGCCGGATCGCCGGCCAGTGCTTCGGCCAGCCCACCGCGTTCGACGACGTCGTCATCGAATCCGATGATGACCGCGCACACCGGTCGGCCCTTGCCCTCGACCAAGGCATTGGTCGCCAAGGTGGTGGACAGCGCGACGAGCTCGATGTCGGCGGGGTCGACCGCGGCTCGCGCCAGCGCGGCGGCGATGGCGTCGCGGATGCCGAGGTGCAGATCGTGATGGGTGGTGGAAGCCTTGGCCTTGGCGACAACGCGGCGATGCCGTTCGTCGTACACGACGGCGTCGGTGTAGGTGCCGCCCGTGTCGATGCCCATCAACAACGTGCGTTCGGAAGGTTGCGAGGTGCTCATGGGGGTGCCGGCGAAACGGGGGTCAGGCTAGCGTCGGCTGGCGATGACCGAATCGCACCACCTCGCCGATGTCGCCTCACCAGATGTCGCCTCTCCCGATGAGAACGGCCCGCGGGTGACCGGCGCACAGGTGGTGCTGCCCGTCGACGAACTCGACCCCACGGTCAACTTCTTCACCAAGCGGCTCGGCTTTCGTGTCGATGCCATCTACCCGGCCGACAGCCCTGCGGTGGCGGTGCTCTCCGGGCACGGGCTCACGCTGCGACTGCAGCCAGGCGACACCGCCTCTGCCGGGGCGCTCAGGGTGCTGTGCCACGACCCGGCTGCGTTCGCCGAGGGAACCGACGTGTTGATCGCACCGAACGGCACCAGAGTGGAGCTGGTCGACGCGGACGCGCCGATGGTGCTGCCCCCGATGGAGCAGTCGCTCGTGGTGTCGCACCTCGCCACCAATGCGGATTGGGGCACCGGTCGGGCCGGCATGCAGTACCGCGACATCATCCCCGGCCGTCAGGGCGGGCGGTTCATCGGCTCGCACATCCGCATCGCCGAGGGTGGACCGGTGCCCGACTACGTGCACTACCACAAGGTGCGGTTCCAGATGATCTACTGCCACCGCGGATGGGTGAAGCTCGTGTACGAAGACCAGGGTGAGCCGTTCGTCCTACATGCCGGCGACTGCGTGCTCCAGCCACCCGAGATCCGCCACCGGGTGCTAGAGAGCGGCGACGGGCTGGAGGTGATCGAGCTCGGTTGCCCCGCCGAGCACGAGACGCTCGCCGATCACGAGATCGGACTGCCCACCGGTCGCTCCGACCCGGACCGCGACTTCGACGGCCAGCGCTTCGTTCGCCACCACGCCGCCACCGCCAGCTGGCAACCGTGGCGAGCCGTCGGTTTCCAGTTCCGTGACATCGGCATCGGCAAGGCCACAGTGGGCCTCGCCGGTGTGCGGGTGGTGCGCCCTGCGGGGGCCGAGCGCACACAGCCGGCGTCGCATCAGGCCGAGTTCATGTTCGGCTTCGTGCTGCGCGGCACGATGTCGCTCGAATGCGAGGGGCACGAGCGCTTCGATCTGGTGGAGGGCGACACATTCGTCGTGCCCGAAGGCCTCGCGCACGCGTGGACGGAGTGCAGCGCCGACCTGGAGGTGCTCGACGTGACGTTGCCGGAGCAGATCGAGCTGCACTGATCCGGCACACATGCATCTCTCCCGAGGTCAACCGTCGTACGGGAACTCGCACAGACCCGGGGCTCGCTTGTGGTAGTCGGCGTGCTCGACCATCCACCACGCGCTGTCGGTGACCAGACCGGTCGGCTGGTCGAGCGTCCCGGCACAGATCGAGAGCCAATCGGGCCGAGCAGTGGTGCGCCAGAACAACGACGACCCGCATTGCGAACAGAAGCCGTAGGCCACCGCGGGCTCGGGTGAGTACCAACGCAGCGTCGACTCGGATGCGAAGTGCACTTGCTCGGTTCTCGCGCCCGTGGCGGCCATGTGGTGACCGGTGAAGCGGCGGCAGCGACTGCAGTGGCAGTTGCTCACCGGGCGAAGGTCGCCGTCGACGACGTAGGAGACTCCTCCACACTCGCATCGCCCACCAGCCATCCGCGGTCACCTCTCTTGCCGTCGCCGCGACTGTACGACGATCGCGGCAGTGCGGCTGCTGCGACGGCTTGCGCGATGATCGACCGATGAACGACGACCGCCTCGCTTGGATCTACTCGGCCACCACGCCGGCCGAGCTCCGCCAGCGGTACGAGGTGTGCCGGATGCGGGACCGGCCAGGTAGGAGTGGCGTTGCGAGCTGCCGGTGTGGCGAACGTGGTCGGCTTCGATCTCTCGCCGGCGATGCTCACTCGAGCTGGGGCAACGCTGGCGTACACCGAACTGCACCAGGGTTCGTTGCTCGAGCCGCTGCCCTTCGCTCCCGGCCGGTTCGCGGCCGCGGTGTCGGTCGGGGTGTTCACGTGCGGCCATGTCGGGCCGGCGGCCTTCGCCGTGCTGGCCGGTTCAGTCGCTGCCGGTGGGCATGTGACCTTGAGCTTTCGTAGTGACGCGATCGATTCGCTTGGTTACGCCGTCGAGATGGATCGGCTCGAGCGCGCCGGAACCTGGCAGTTGGTGGAACGCACCGAACCGGCGCCGCTGATCGTGGAACAGGGGAAGGCGGTCGACATGATCGTGATGACCTGGAGGGTGCTCTGACGCCGACGGGTGGTACGTTTCGGCATGTGAAAAGCAGTACAGATGTATTGGTTATCGGCTCAGGTGTCGTCGGTTCCTCGGTGGCCCTCGAGGTGGCACGCAGCGGTCGCTCGGTGATCTGCGTCGACAAGGGATCTGGGCCCGGCGCCGGCTCCACGAGCGCGTCGTCGGCGATCATCCGGTTCAGCTACTCCACGATCGATTCGGTGCTCACGGCTTGGGAGTCGGCCGCCCACTGGCATGCCTGGCACGATCACCTCGGCGTCGACGACCCCGATGGCATGGCCAGGTTCATCCCGACCGGGATGCTGATCTTCGACACGCCGAACGGCGCGTTGCACCGCCTGACCCCGCTGTGGGACGACGTCGGGATCGCCTACGAACATCTCGACGCCCAACAGATCGCCGACCGGTTCCCAGCGCTCGACGTGGGCTCGTACTTCCCCCCGAAGGCGGTGGATGATCCTGCCTTCGGCAACGACGCGGTCGGTGAGCTGACCGCCCTCTTCGACCCGAGCTCCGGCTACATCGACGATCCGCTGCTCGCGGCCAGGAACATCGCCTATGCGGCCAGGCACAACGGCGCGGAGTTCGTCTTCCACCGCGAGGTCGTCGCAGTCGACCTCGATGGTGGACGTGTGCGCGGCGTCCGGCTCGACGACGGTTCGGTCATCGCCGCGCCCGTGGTTGTGAACGCAGCCGGACCGCACTCGGCGGGTGTCAACCGCCTGGCCGGAGCCGAGCGCGACATGACGATCGGGAACCGGCCACTTCGCCAGGAGGTTTTCGCAGTGCCGGGTCCGGCGTCGCTCACGCTCGAGCGCGGCGCGCCGATCGTCGCCGACCTCGACCTCGGTCAGTACTTCCGTCCCCAGGTCGGCGGCACCCTGCTGGTGGGTGGCACCGAGCCCGAGTGTGATCCGCTGGAATGGATCGAAGATCCCGATCACTTCGACGAGCACCCCACGGTCGAGAAGTTCGAGACCACGATGCATCGTCTGGCGCGACGTCTACCCGAGTTCGGTGTACCGGTCCGACCGGTCGGCCTGGCCGCGCTGTACGACGTGGCCGACGACTGGGTGCCGATCTACGACGCCTCGTGCGTGCCCGGATGGTTCATGGCCTGCGCTACGAGTGGGAACCAGTTCAAGAACGCACCGCTGGCCGGCAAGTTCATGTTGGCGCTCATCGAAGCAGCCGAACAGGGTCGCGATCACGATCGTCGGCCGGTGCAGTTCCGCGGGTCGCGCACGGGTCGTACCATCGACCTCGGCGCCTTCTCACGGCGGCGCACCCCGGCGGTCACCTCTGGCACCGTCATGGGCTGACCCACTCCGATTCGAGGGCCCAGATGAGCGTTCTGTCGTTGAGCGAGGTGGAGGAGTTGAGCTGGCAGATGCTGCGTTCGTCTGGCGCGTCCCGGCTGCAGGCCGGCTCGACGGCGCGGAGCATCCGCGACGCCGAGGCCGAGGGCATCCGCACCATCGGTCTGTCGTACCTGCCCACCTACTGTGATCACGTCGCGTGTGGCAAGGTCGACGGCGCCGCAATACCGACGGTGGCGCGGCCGCGAGCCGGCGCCGTCGTTGTTGACGCCGCACACGGGTTCTGTCATCCAGCCTTCGAGGCGGGTCTCGAGCCGCTCGTTACCTCGGCCGGCGAGTGCGGCATCGCGATCATGGCGATCGAGCACTCGTACTCGGCGGGGGTGCTCGGCTGGTTCGTCGAGCGGCTGGCTCGGCGCGGGATGGTCGCGATGATGTTCGCCAACTCGTCGTCGTTGATGGCTCCTGCCGGCGGCACGCGCCCCTTCTTCGGTACCAACCCGATCGCCTGGAGCGCACCTCGTGCCCAGGGTGCGCCCGTGGTGGCCGACCTCTCGTCGTCGGCTGTTGCGTGGGTGAAGGTGAACGCCGCGGCACAAGCCGGCGAGTCAATTCCGTTGGGGTGGGCGCTCGACGTCGACGGACAACCCACCACCGATGCCCGAGCCGCACTGGCAGGGTCGATGGCTCCGGCAGCGGGGCACAAGGGCTCGGCGCTCGCATTGCTCGTCGATGTGATGTCGGGCGGTGTCGCCGGATCGAACTTCTCGTTCGAGGCGTCCGGATTCGCCGGCACCGAAGGAGGTCCGCCCGACGTCGGCCAGGTGATCCTGGCGATCGACCCGACGGCGACGATGGGTGACGGCTTCATCGATCGGCTCGAAGTGGAGTTCACCGCGCTCGCCGCCGAGCCGGGGGCGCGCCTTCCGGGCGATCAGCGCCTGGCCAATCGCACCTCATCGGCGCAGTCGGGAGTCACCGTGCCCGAGGACTTGATGGCCGTCCTGACGGAGTACGCGAGATCGGGCTCACCCCATCAGCGAGGCGCGAGTTGAGGGGGTTGTCGCCGGAGCCGGCTCAGCCCCAGCGGGTGCGCTTGGCGACGGCAATGAGATCGTCCACGTGCGCGGCGATGTCGTTCGGCTGCACGACGGCCCCGCGGATGAGATCGTCGAAGTGCGCGGTGAGCGTGCGCACGTGCTCGCTCGATGTGAGCACGAGGTACATCTGCCCCAGGTAGAGCGCAGCCCGTTGCGGCCCGAAGATCGTGATCGGGGCGGCGAACCGTTCGAGGCCGTCGAAGAGGAACCACCGCAGCGTCGGGTACAGCTCCCTGGTGAGTTCGCTGATGTGTTCGAGCTGAGCGATGCGTTGATCGGCGGGAAGCGTGCGCCAGATGCCCTCGCCCCGGGCCAACGATTCGACTGCTTGCACGCTGTTGCAGCATTCGAGGTCGCTGCCCACGCTGCGGGTCCACGCCAGCCGTGCCGCTGCCGTCTCGATCTTCTGCTCGGGTCGAGAAGCGACGTAGTTCTGGTTCTCGTGGTGGATCACCTCGGTCGTCTTCAACAGATCGGGCAACGTCGACGGCACGTATCGGATCTTGTATCCCTGCGCCTCGTTGAACCAGGCGATCAGCCGCTCGTCGTTCGGCGACAGCGCATCGCGAGCGAACGAAGTCTGCTCGCGGAGCATCTCCGCCTGCATCGGGCCGGCGTGGGACAGCCCGAGCAACCAGTCGATCGACACCTGCTGCGTGGCCGCCACCTCGGCCAGCGTCTCCACGCGCGGCAACCGCCGGTTGGCCGGCGAGAGCAACTGCGACAAGGTGGACCGGTCGATGCTGGCGCTCGCCGCGAAGTCGCTCTTGGTGGAACCGCTGCGCTCGATCACCTCGTCGAGCCGCTGGCGGAACGTGGACAGCAGAGAGCGCCGATCGATCACGCGTGTAGCGTATACACAATAGATGGTGTGACTACACCCCATCAGTGGCCTGATCACCCACAAGTGCTACGGATAGTGCGCATTATCGCAGCGTGGTGTGATGCCTGCGGACGGTGGTTGTTGCACAATCATCCCTGGTGGACGAGCGACATCCCGAGCACATCGAGTGGCCGACGGTGGCGGTGGCCGTCGCCTGCTGGTCGATGTTCGTCGCCGTGCTGGTCCTTCACGACCGGCTGCCGACCGCGATGGTGATCGTCGGCCTGGCGTTGCTCGGCGGCTGGTACATGTCGCTGCAACACGAGGTGCTCCACGGGCATCCCACTCATTGGCCCTGGGTGAACGTCGCACTCGTGTGTGCCCCGCTGTCGCTGTGGTTGCCCTACTCGGTGTACCGCGACTCGCATCTGCGCCACCACGAGGTGGAGCTCACCGTTCCCGGCGTCGATCCCGAATCGTTCTACGTCGAACAGGCGACTTGGGATGCAGCCCCCGGATGGCGACGCCTGCTGCTGCGGGCCAACTGCACCCTCGCCGGGCGCCTCACGGTGGGCCCGGTGCTCAGCGCCGCGGCCCTCGCCACCAGTGAGCTCGCCCTGGCCCGAAAAGACCGTGGCGTGGCTCGCCCGTGGCTCGTTCATGTCGCGTCCGCGGCGATCGTGGCCTGGGTCGTGTTCGGAGTCGCCGATGTTCCGCCGTGGCAGTACCTCGTCGGGTACAGCTACCTCGGCCTGTCGGTCACACTGGTCCGCTCGTTCGCGGAGCATCGCGACGTACCCGACAGCGGTGCCCGATCGGCCGTCGTCGGGAGTGGGTGGTTCTTCGGGATCTTGTTCCTGTTCAACAACCTGCACCACACCCACCACGCGCTCCCGGGAGCGGCCTGGTACCGACTGCCGCAGCTCACCGAGGAGATGGGAGCCGGCGACATCGCCGCCGCCGGCGCCGGCCGGTACCGAGGGTACGGTGAGGTCGTGAGGCGCTACGCGTTCCGGCCCTTCACCACGCCTGTCACATCGCTCGCGCCGATCATCGAGCGGCAGTGACCGCATCAGCCGGTGCCGGTCGCGCCGGGCTCGGCATGTATCCGTTCGCGCCGATCCGGCCGGAGTTCGACACCTACTGGTCGAGCGTGCACGACAGAGCCCGTTGGCTTCCCGCTCGGCTGGATTGGACGCTCGACCCGCCGGTGTCGAGCGTGGCGGCCGACGTTGGTCGCCGGCACCGCCGGTAGGTGCGTCGGGGCGTTCGAACCGATGGTTCCAGGTGCCGTCGGCCACCGCTACCGAAGCGTGCTCGTGGCCCGGGCGTCGGCGTCGGCGTTGGACGATCTCGGCGGGGCCAGAGCTGCCGTGAACTCGTTCGACAGCCTGTCCGGTTGGGTCAGCCTGGTGTCAGCCGTTCCACAGCCGGCCGCTCGGTGGAGCGGGCCGATCACGCTCACGGGGTCACACCTCGAAAGTGTTCGGGCTCTGCACGAGGACCGGGCCGACGTGGCCAGCATCGACAGCGTGTCGTGGGTGCACATCCAGAGGTTCGCCCCCGAGCTCGTCGCAGGGGTGGTCGAGGTCGGCTCCGGGCCGCTGGTTCCGGCGCCTCCTGTCGTGGCCTCTGCCACCACCACCGACGACGAGCTCACCGCGATCCGGCTGGCGATGGCCGAGGCCTTCCACGACGACGCGGCGCGCACCGCGATGGCCGGTGCCCTGATGGGCGGGTTCGTGCCGCTCGAACTGGCCGACTACATATCGCTGCGGGCGCTCAGACCTGGTCCGGCTGCTGGTTGACCCGCTGGCGAGGGCTAGCTGCGGAGCAACCTGGACAGATCGCCGATAGCGTCGCTCGGGCAGTAGTGCCGTCAGGCCGCTGCGGTCGAGTGCAGCGCCTCATGGCGCCCGGGTCCCTTCACTGGGACGTCGCCTCCTGAACGGGGCGGTTGGCCATGCATCAACGGCCGACCCCAACCGAAGGACCCCCCAGAATGAACTCCACCCCCTCACGCTCCACGGGCGCGCGCTCGCCAGACCATCGTCGTCGTCGCCCGCGCACCCAACGCCCCGACGCACCTACCGGCGGTGCCGGCGACCAACGTCGCGGGCACCCGGTTCAGCGGTCGCCATCGCCGCGGCCAGAACCGACGTGCGTCACGTCGACACCTTTGGCGAGCTCGGCGTGAACGATCGTCTGGTCGAGGTGCTCGCCCGCGACGGCATCGTGAAGCCGTTCCCCATCCAGTGCGCCACCTTGCCCGACTCGCTGGCAGGTCGTGACGTGCTCGGCCGCGGCAAGACCGGAAGTGGCAAGACGATCGCCTTCGCATTGCCGCTCGTCGCCGCGCTGGCGGCTTCGCCGCGTCGCATCCAGGCTGGGCGACCGCGTGGGCTGATCCTCGTCCCGACCCGCGAATTGGCCAACCAGGTCGCCGAGATCGTGGCACCACTCGCCGCGGCGATGTCGCTGAAGGTCACCACGATCTTCGGCGGTGTCGGTCAGTCTCCACAGGTGTCAGCGCTCCGTTCGGGAGTCGACATCGTGGTGGCGTGTCCGGGCCGTCTCGAAGACCTCATCCAGCAGCGGCACTGCCGCCTCGACGCGGTGGAGGTCACGGTGCTCGACGAGGCCGACCACATGGCCGACCTCGGATTCCTGCCGGCGGTGCGTCGCCTGCTCGATGCCACGCCCAGCGGCACGCAGCGACTGCTGTTCTCGGCCACGCTCGACAACGGCATCAACGTGCTCGTGTCGCGGTTCTTGCAGAACCCGGTCGTGCACTCGGTCGATCCCGAGGTGGCACCCGTGTCCACGATGACCCACCACGTGTTCGCCGTGTCGGTCGCCGACAAGCCGGCGGTGGTGCGCGCCCTCGCCCGGTCGGCCTCGATCACGCCGATCGTCACCCAGGTGCACCCGAC